>DUTL01000351.1 GCA_012842105.1 Candidatus Fermentithermobacillaceae bacterium
CATAAATTGGGATGGATTCGCTTACCAATACTATGAATGGGCGAACAGCCCAAGCGGGCCCGGGACTCCTGTCCTGAATTACCTTGCTTCAAGAGGCGCCCTGTTTGCCAATGCATATAACGGATTCCCCGGAACAACAGTCCCTATGCAAACAAGTATAGTTACAGGCGCTTGGCCGGCAATCCATGGCAACACGAACATCTATTACGATCCCATTGAAAACGTTGTAAAGCAGATGAACAGGGAAAACTCATCTGAGACAATTGCGGAGGTCGTAGCCGAAAGCGGCCTTTCATCTGCTTCTGTCCAGCAGTTTGCGCTCTATGGGCGTGGCGCCTGGCCTGATGACCCTAGTCATCTATATGTGCAGCCTTCCGGATCATGGCGCATGCGGGTCGCAGAAGCCATAAAGATTCTCAAGCAAGAGGCAGTTGAGGCAGGCGGTGGGCAAAGAGTGGTTGTCCCTGAAATTCCCAGGTTTTTGGCGATATACGCTGACGACTTAGACGCGACCGGCCACAATCTAGGGCTTAATTACGGTTTTTCTCTTGCCCTCAACTACGAGGCATGGAGGGACAGGCTCATCCGTAAACTCGTCAACATGGATTCAGATCTGGGGCTTCTTGTAGATGCGCTAAATGACTTGGGAATTCTGGATCAAACTGCGATTATCCTTACGAGTGACCACGGGATGTCCCATTTCAAAGGGGAGACAAGCTTGCCGGATGTCTTGGAGACTCTTGGGGCGTTGGGCTACACCGCGGAAACCCTTTCTGCGGGCGAAGAAGCTTCCCCGCGTACAGATATCGTTTTGATAAGAGGGGACCTTTCCCTGCAATTCTATTTCAGGTGGAATATTACTCTGCCTGAGTACAACGAGATCATTGACGCCTTTAAGGGGAAGCCGTATTTCGGAGGGTATATGTCCCTTCACGAACTGGCAAAGGCAGGCGCTCACCCGGATTTGGGCTCTCTCTTTATCTGGGCGAAACCTCCTTGTCACTTCAGCCCGGGTAATCTTCGCTTAAGGATAGGGGGTCAACACAACTCAGGTGATGAGTCGTCACGTCGGGTTTTCATGCTCCTCAGTGGGGCCGGAATAAAACAGGGTGTTGTTGTGGATGAGCCTGCAGCTATCATTGATGTGGCGCCTACCATATCGCACTTATTGGGCGTGAGAAAGCCGGCTGACTCAATGGGCGGAGTTCTTGAAGAAGCAATCGCTGCCCATTGAGCAATTGGGAGGCTATGCCTTTTCTTGATGCTACGAGGACTTTACTTATGACTTATGTAAGCGGTTGAGGTAGCTAAGCCAACTGAACGGACTCCGTCCCCCGGGTAAAGAGGCGACTGTGTGGAGGAATTCAGGGGTTCGTCTAGAATTATATGGTTTGATGAAGCTTCGGTGGCCATTGCCGTCTGCCGGATAACCGGGGTAGAGTAGGCCTGCTTTGTCTAAGAGTAAAAATACGGTCAACCAAATGAATTTGGAGGCTTCTGTTGCTTGATGACTATGATAAAGAAAAAGACTCTTAAAGAGGATGGCAGATATCTGATATACTACTCATTTCCCCATGAATCAGATTCAATAGAAGACAGGCATGAAGA
>DUTL01000154.1 GCA_012842105.1 Candidatus Fermentithermobacillaceae bacterium
GGCAATTCATCTGCACGTTTTGCGTCTGCGCACGGTTCCGCCCCGCATATGTCACGTTCTAACACACATCAGCCGAAACGTTTGCGCCCGCGCACGCTTCAACCGGGCGGAACCGTGCGCAGACGCAAAACGTGCAGATGAATTGCCGGAGAAGTTGAGCCGGTGAATCTGTGTGATGGCAATTGTGACATGTGATGGTGAATAGTGATTGTGACATTGTCACAATCATTTTTGTCTGATTACCTGATGGCAGCCGGGTTCAAAATCTGTTATGTACATAGTGGGGCGGAATACCACAACAAGCCCCTGGAGGCCCGGTGCAATTCAACTCAATTGTAAGTATGACCGAAACCTGCCGGAAATCCGGCACCTTTATGAGGCATTGTGAGTGTTGTCACAATGCTTGAACTAGGGTCCCAAACCAGACTCGAGGCAGCTGGAACAGTATTTAAGCAGGATATCCACAAAAATGCGGCGAATTGTGATAAGGCGCACATTTCTGACACTTTCTCTGAATCAGGCTGGTTACCGGGGTAGCCCCCGGCCCGTGTTAGCGCTTGCGGGTTCGAGGGTTCCGGTTCCATTTGACATGTAGGCGTGGGAGGGCACATGCCTGGCGGAGTATCCGTCTGGAAAACGTATATTCGCCGGAGTGCCTTCCTGAAAGATACATGCTTGGCGAAGTGCCTTCTCGGACGACATGTTAGCGAGCGCCAAGTGTGCTGGCTCGATGTACAGGATTCATGTCGCAATGGGGTCACAACGGGAATTTTCCCAGGTTTGGAGGAGGGTCCGGTGAAACTACAGACAGTGTCCAAATTGTGTTCAGGCTGCAGAGCATGTCTTTTGGTTTGCTCACTCACTAATCATGGCCTGAACAACCCCAGGTATGGGGCCATAAACGTTATTCAGCATTTTCCCAGTCCAGGTACTTATGAGCTGAAAGTGTGTATCGAATGCGGAGTATGCAAGGATGTCTGTCCTACAGGCGCAATCAAAGAAAACTCAGAGGGGATTCTCTTCGTTGATGAAGCGGAATGCATAGGATGCGAAGTTTGCGTAGACGCGTGTCCTGAGCAGGTTATGCGTTTTATCAAAGAAAAGAATGTTGCATTCAAATGTGTAAGCTGTGGCGAATGCGTGAAGTATTGCCCGAGGGAAGCCCTGGTAGATGAATCAGGGGAGGTGCATAGGGTTTGACGTATGGTGGTTACATGGGTAAGTTTTTGGAGATTGATCTGTCTGCAAAAACATCACGGCAAATTCCAACCGATGAGCAACTTATCAAAGAGTATATTGGCGGACGTGGTTTTGTTGCCAAACTTCTATGGGATATGGTCCCCGCAGGTGCAGAACCGTTTTCCCCGGAAAATGTTGTAGTGATGGCCCCGGGCCCGCTAAGCGGTGTGCATTTGCCGGCTTCTGGAAAAGTACACATGGGCTGTAAGTCTCCTGCCACAAACGGTTACGGGGACTCAAACATGGGCGGGCATTTCGCTCCCGAAATAAAGTTTGCAGGGTATGATGCGCTTGTCATAAGAGGCCAGTCAGACAAACCAACAGTGGTAGTAATAGATGATGATAAGGTCACTTTTGAAGATGCGTCAGACGTGTGGGGCGTTGGGTGCATCACAGCCGAAAAGATGCTGAAAGACAAGTTGGGTGAAGATTTCCAAATTGCCCTGATAGGCCCTGCAGGTGAGAACCTTGTGAAGTTTGCATGTGTATCTCATGATTACGGGAGGCAAGCAGGGCGAACAGGCGTCGGCGCCGTGCTCGGATGGAAGAAAGTCAAGGCTGTGGCGGTACGCGGTTCACACACCATTCCAGTTGCAGACACGGAAAAAGCTTTTGAGAAGTCCAGGGAAATGTACAAGGTTTGTTTCCATAAGCCTGGATTCAAGACATGGACTCCGTACGGTACTGCTGAAGTGGTCGACTGGGCTAATACTGCCGGAGTCTTTCCCACGAAAAACTTTTCCACGAACTATTTTGAGGGCCACAAGGGGATTAACGGCCAGGCGCTCAAAGACCGGATTTTGAAGACCGACAAAGGATGTTTTGCTTGTCCGACGCCTTGTGGAAAGTACTCCAAGGCACGTACAAAGCTGGGAGAAATCCTGGTAGAGGGCCCTGAGTACGAAACCATCGCAATGCTCGGCGGCAATGTGGCCATAGATAAAATCGAAGAAGTTGCTTACGCCAACTGGGTCGCCGATGAACTTGGGTTAGACACAATTTCAGGCGGAAACCTGGCTGCTTTTGCCATAGAGTGCTTTGAAAAGGGGCTTCTTAGCGAGGAGCAAATAGGGCGAAAGGTGGCCTGGGGCGATCTCGAATCAGTAGTGTATCTTCTCGAGAAAATGGCCCGTCGTGAGGGTATAGGCGATCTTCTCGCAGAAGGGGTTCGCACTGCGGCTGAGAAGATTGGCGGAGGCTCTGACAGGTTCGCAATCCAGGTTAAGGGGCTTGAGTGGACAGGTTACGAAGCAAGATGGGCCCCGGCAATGATGCTTTCTTACATAACGTGTGATATTGGCGCCCACCATAACCGTTCGTGGGCAGTTACCTTTGATGTAGCTGAAGGCCGTGACACAACCGAAGGCAAAGCTGATAAAACCATTGAACTCCAGCACATAAGGCCTGTGTTTGACCTATTGGGTACTTGCAGGCTGCAGTGGGTGGAAATTGGATTTGAAGAACAACACTATGGCGAAATCTTTCCGCTGATTACAGGGCTTCCTTATGGCTGGGAAGATCTCATCTTCGTTGCAGAAAGAGTCTGGAATCTCACCCGTGCGTTGACTGCGAGAGAAAACAAGGGCTTTGGGAGGCCATGGGATTATCCTCCTGCCAGGTTTATGGAAGATCCTGTCCCATCAGGGCCTGCCAAAGGCAAATTCATACCCAGGCA
>DUTL01000155.1 GCA_012842105.1 Candidatus Fermentithermobacillaceae bacterium
GAGACAAGGGCTGCAACCAATCGCTCTGGATCGTAATCGTTCAAAAGAGTAGATGCCAAATCCATATGATCCAGAGCGATTGGTTGCAGCCCTTGTCTCCAAACTGGCCGAGAGCCATCTTGGAGCATGCCCTGAATCCGAAGCGGCAGAACAGATTTGCCAAGGGATTTACCGGGACAATAAGGGTAAGAGAAGTACGCGGAAAAGGGCTATTCAGAGGACCAGAGCAAGGTCCAAGGCCGAGGCGAGTGCAAGGCCTGGGCGAGAATTCAAGGGGCCTGGATCCGGCCGGTTTCATGACGAGGCTTCCTATCACGGAGATTTTCCGGACACAGGTGCCGAACCTGGGTATGTCAGGCTTTTCATCAATATAGGGTCGCGCCAGCGGGTCAAGCCTTCTGACTTTGTGCGGACCATTGCCCGACAGTCTGATATTTCCGGAAGATTGATCGGAGCCATTGATATTCACGACGATTTTACCTTTGTGGAAGTACCAAGAGAGGTAGGCCACGAAGTGCTGGACGCCATGCGTCATGCATCTATTCAGGGGCACAGTATCCAGATAGAGCCCGCCAGGCCTAGGTAAGTTAAGATTCTACACTAGGGATAGTTGGGCGAAGGAGTATTTGCATCTTCACCGGAATACCATTTGTCACGGAGCTTATTCGGAGTTGTTGTTTCTGGAGGCACGTAGGCATCTTTCGAAACCTGAAATGGCGATATTAGAGATTTCGTGTATCATGAACCTCACCGGCAGCAATAGGGGTATCAACTACTTACTTGTTTCATAGACCACTGCAGATTGCGCAAGGGCCAAAAGCATACAGTTGAAAGGAGCAGTATGAGCCAGTGTCAACCAAACGTTACATAGTCAACGTTGAAGCTGCCATTTACCGTGGCGACCAGTGGCTTATTGTCAAAAGAAGCCAGCAAGAAGAGCATGCTCCCGGTACATTGGCGTTGGTAGGCGGGAAAGTGGAGATTGAATCTGCGAAAGATGATGTTTTGGAAGAAACTCTCAGAAGAGAGGTTATGGAAGAAGTAGGCGTCGAGGTAGACGTTGTGGATTATTTGGAGAGCAAGGCGTTTGCGGCAGATGACGGCCGGATTGTGGTTGATATTGTCTTCTTGTGCAGGTACAAGGGTGGGGAGACAAGGTGCGTGGATAAACACGAGGTTGCTGAAGTGCATTGGGCGACTGCAAGAGACACAGCAGGAAACCTCAAGGCTCCCGGCTATCTCAAGCAGGCCATTGCACGGGCAGAGGAAAAACGGCTTGCGCGCATGGGTGATGCCATTCAGAGTTGTCCGAAAGAAACGGGTTTGAGTAGCAGTAGTTTCACCAGCGGCAATATCGTGATCAAGGAAACGAGTATCGATGACCTGAGTAATGTAATGAAGCTTTGGAATGACGGAGAAGTGATGAAGTTCGCCGGTAACATATTCGATAACGACGCATTCTTTGAAAAGTATAGCAAACTAAGGAAACGGGAACACAACTACAATGGCCTTGTTGAGCAACCTGCAATAAAGGCCCTGTTGCCAGGCCTGCAAGGAAAAACCGTTCTTGACTTGGGTTGCGGGTATGGCAGCAATTGCATTGACTTTGCTAACCGGGGGGCAGCAGGTGTTGTTGGCATAGATATTTCCAACAAGATGCTTGGCGTAGCAAGAGAAGAAAATTCACATGAGTTAATAGAGTACAAGCAGATGGATATGAGTAAAATCGGATGCTTAACACAGAAGTTTGATTTAGTCTTCAGTTCTCTTGCTTTTCATTATGTAAATGATTTCGGCAAATTGCTGCGCGATATCAGGTGTTTGCTCAATGAAAACGGGATACTGCTGTTTTCCCAGGAGCATCCGTACACCACTGCTCCGAAATGCGGGCCCTCCTGGACAAAGGATGCACAGGGAAGAAAGATTCATTATAACCTGTCTGACTATATGTGCAGCGGGATACGGCACGCAAAATTCTTTGCTGACAGTGATGATGTTGTTGAAAAATATCACCGTCCGTTTTCTGAGATCGTAAACTCGATAATATCTCATGGTTTCTTCATCAATAACGTTGTTGAACCGGTTCCCGGTGAGTATGCTTTGGAAAAAAGGCCGGACTACTATGATGAATTTCATAAGACCACCAGTATTATCATCAAGGCAACGAAGGCCTAGTTGAGCGTTGGGGTTATTCTCAGGATTGTCAGCCCCGGCAGTATACAGGCAATTGCGTGACAATTAAGGCCGGTGACAACTATCTATGGTATCTGTTGCATACGACGCACATATGTGGTAACATTCCATTCAATATCCATTAT
Source organism: Candidatus Fermentithermobacillaceae bacterium (assembly GCA_012842105.1). Taxonomy (GTDB): domain Bacteria; phylum Bacillota; class Sulfobacillia; order Fermentithermobacillales; family Fermentithermobacillaceae; genus DTU015. Next base: position 2,319 of record DUTL01000155.1, read on the forward strand.
CCAGACGATAGTTGTTGTATAAGGAAGTGTACCTTAGGGTTCCGTTCCGGAGGATTACGCGCCATGACGCGGTCGGAAGGTGACGTTGACATAGCCACAGGCCCGGTCAGTATCGTCGTAAAGCCTGCACAGTCATAATCCCTTCCCGCAGCCGGCAATTTGAGACGCCGGCCAGACAGAGCCGGCAATTGGCATGACTCTGGAAGCCTGGACCGAGCGGTACTGGCTTTGCAAAGTCAAAGTACACCGTGGGTGAAAAATACCCGAGCGGCAAGTTCCTTGCACGAAATCAGTGCTTGTCGCCCGGGTTTTGTTTTATCCGGGCGCCTGGGAAAGGGGGTGGTAACAGTGGGGATTATCAGGACGTCAGTACGCCCTGTGGTTCTTGCGGGTGTCGGATTCATGGCGAAAGAGGGAAGAGGCAGGGAAACCTGGTCTACGCATTTCGGGTACTCCGTGTGTTCCAGGCATTAGGTTTATTGCTCAAAACCTCCCGTCATAGGCCTTGGCAGGTCGTGTCCAAGGTACCCTCTTCCATCTTCGTTTTACCATTCACCTGAAAGCCATGCTTGAGTGAGATTGAAGTAATTCTGGTTCAAATCCAAGTGAGGGCTGACAGATCACGAATACGGTGTAAGGTGTGTATGATTCTGAAAGGCATTAGCGGTTGCGTCGCCCTTGAGCCGCTGAGGCTCGTACCATGCCAGGTTTTGTTTCAGATGCACCCTGAGTGGGGAACAGGCGGCATTTGAACCTACACCACGATATCTGCAGACATACACTTGTATATCAGTGTACCTATTTTTGCATGCAACTCTACGAAAGAGAGTTCAGCCGCTCTCACTCAGATGCCTTGGATATGTTTTACACACACAGGGAGGGAATATTGTATATGAGATTCACAGATAACCTATTTGGCAGCAATACGAGCCACAGTAAAAACACGGGCTGTAACAGCAACAAGGACTACAAGAGGATGAGCTTCAACGGTCCCAAGGGCGGTAATGGCGGCCGCTGCAACAAGAGGAAGGCGCTCCGGGCGAGCAATTTCTGGATGTTTGGCACAGTAGTTTTTTTGGCCATTGCCGTGCTTTTGACAGGCTGCTCCGGTGGGTCCAAGGACCCTTCAAACTCTGGCGGATCCAAAGATACTGAGAAGATAATCAAGATAGGTATGGTTGGGCCGTTGACCGGCGACTATGCTACTTACGGGCAAAGTGTAAGAAACGGCGTCCAGACTGCTATTGACGAGATTAACGAAAAAGGCGGCGTCAACGGACTTACGCTTCAACTGGTTGCCGAAGACAGCAAAGGCGATTCTACAGAAGCTGCCAACGCAATCCAGAAACTCATCGACCAGGACAAGGTAACTGCAATTGTTGGGGCAGTGCTAAGTGGCGAGACAGCCACAGTAGCTCCAATCGCACAGGATTCCGGAGTCCTCATGATTACCCCTTCGTCCACGGCTCCTGGGCTGGCAGATACCGGCGATTACATTTTCCGCAACGTGATCACCGACGATGTGCAGGCTCGGCAAATGGCTGAATACGCTGTTTCGGAGCTGGGCCTTGAGAAATTTGCTGTCCTCTACGCCAACAATGACTACGGGGTTGCGCTAAAGGATAACTTTACCGCCAAGGCTGAGGAACTGGGCGCCACGATCGTGGCTGTTGAGTCGTACTTAGACCGAGATGAAGATTTCCGGGCCCAGCTCACAAAGATTGGCGACAAGGCAGAGGCGCTGTACATTGGAGGATACTATACAGAGGCTTCCAAAATCGCCCAGCAGGCCAAGAGGCAGGGCATAGAGGCCAGGCTCCTGGGCGCTGACGGCTTCTATTCCGGGAAGTTCGTTGAACTTGGCGGTGATGCAGTTGAAGGTGCATTATTCACTGCGGGGTTTTACTCAGGCGACACGTCAGAAGATATTCAATCTTTCGTTTCAAACTACAAACAGATGTATGAAGAAGAGCCTGATATGTTTGCTGCAAATGCCTACGACACCATGAAAATAGTGGCGCAAGCGTTGGAAAAGTCGGGCAACGACAGAGATGCCCTCAAGGCTGAAATGGCTGCTGTTAAGGATTACCCGGGGGTTACCGGCAAGACCTCATTTGCCGCAAACGGAGAAGCGCTGAAGGAAGTCATCATTTTGAAAGTGGAAAACGGCAGATTCAGCCGGGCAAGGTAGCAATGCTCAACAAAGATGACTGGTTGGGAATGCGGAAGCTATTTGGCGCTCATGCAGGATGAAGTGACAGACTCAATCGACGGAGCCAGTTAACAGAGCCAGCCAACAGAGCAATGTGGCAGAGCCGATTGGTAACGCCGGTGAGCAAAGCCGGTTCAGAGGCCGGCTAAGCAAGTTTACAAAGCAATGCTATGGATTGAGGAATCGGGGAAGGGGCAGATCTGCTGTCATGCTGCCTGAACAGGGCGGCGCCGGTTGCTCCTTACCCGGTTCACCTGGATTTCGGCGGAGGTGGTATTTTGCTACAACAAGTTGTGAACGGACTCACCCTGGGCAGCACTTATGCGTTGATTGCCCTTGGATATACCATGGTTTACGGAGTTTTGCGCCTCATAAATTTTGCCCATGGCGAGGTCTACATGATAGGCGCTTTTACCGGGCTGATGGCATCTCAGATACCGGGGCTTCCCTTTCCCGCTGCGTTGTTGATTGCAATGGCCGGGGCAGCAGTTGTTGGCGTGGCCATTGAGAGGATCGCGTACAGGCCCCTCAGAAAGGCCCCGCGCCTTGCAGCACTTATCAGCGCAATTGGCATGTCAATATTTCTGCGAAATCTTACTCTTGCTGTAATGGGGCCTCAGACAAGGGCATTTCCGGTTCCTTTTGAAGTGAGACATTTTAGCATCGGGCGGCTGCGCATAAATTCATTCGACGTGCTCATCTTGGTTACCAGCGTGGGCCTGATGATCGGGCTTCATTTCCTGGTTCAGAAGGCCAAGATTGGGAAAGCCATGAGAGCGACTGCCCAGGACATGGAAACCGCCAGCCTCATGGGAATCGATGTTAACCGTGTAATCGCCTTTACTTTTGCTGTTGGATCGGCTCTTGCCGCAGCCGCCGGAGTCTTAATAGGAATGAACTTTAACGCGGTGGAACCGTCCATGGGCATGATGCCGGGGCTCAAGGGCTTTGTAGCTGCTGTTCTGGGCGGCGTCGGGAGTATCCCCGGGGCTATGATAGGCGGGATTCTCCTGGGCATGGCCGAAGTCATGGGGGTCGCTCTCCTGAGGTCCGAGTGGAGAGATGCCATTGCTTTCGGGATACTTGCTCTCGTCCTGCTCATAAAGCCATCGGGGATATTCGGCGGAAATCTGCAGGAGAAGGTGTAAATCATGATTAGTCCGTACTATTACCAGCTGCTTGTCATCACTTGCATAAATGTGATTATGGCGCTCAGCCTCAATCTCGTGACAGGATGTGCAGGGCAGCTGTCCTTGGGGCACGCTGCATTCATGGGTATTGGCGCATACACCGCGGGAATCTTGACCTCAGTCTACGGTGTGCCTTTCTTGCTTGCTCTTATCGCCGGAGGAGTGTCTGCCGCATTGTTCGGGTTGATTGTAGGGCTTCCTACATTGAGGCTCAAAGGAGACTATCTTGCCATTGCTACCCTGGGTTTCGGCGAGATCATCCGAGTGACTATCCTCAACATGAAAATAACAGGCGGGGCTTTCGGCCTCAGGGGAATAGCCAAAGAGGCCAATCTTGCTACAGCGGCTGCAGCTGTCTTTCTGGCATATTGGACACTGATGCGTCTAATGAAGTCCCGTTTCGGGCGGGCGCTTACTGCCATACGCGAGGATGAAGTGGCTGCCGGGGCAATGGGCATTGACATCACTCGCCACAAGGTGCTTGCTTTCGTGATTGGCGCAGCGTGGGCCGGAATCGCAGGAGGGCTTTTCGCCCACTGGTTCAGGTATCTTAACCCGTCTTCCTTTGCTTTTGCCAGATCAGTGGAAATCCTCAGTATGGTGGTTTTGGGGGGCATGGGGAGTTTGGAAGGCCCGGTTATCGGCGCTGTGGTTTTGACGTATGCACCTGAGATTCTTCGCGGAGCATCTGACTTTGTGTCCCGGTACCGCATGTTTTTTTACGGAGCGATCCTGGTAATCATGATGCTGGTACGGCCCCAGGGGCTGGTAGGGGCGGGGGTTTTCAGGAATGGTTTGCGGCTTCCGGAAATCCACGGGCTTCGGGGCAGCAAGGCCAGGAGAATGCAGGGGCCAAAGTTGAGAACACAGGAAACAGCGAAGGATTCACAACAACATGCATTTGCGAAGGGGCTTGGCGCAGCAATGCCAGGAGGGCACCGGAAGGGTTCAACCGGTACCGGTGTTCGTCAAAGGGGAGGGGATCAACATGCCGATTCTTGAGGTGAGAAGAGTCAGCAAATCTTTCGGAGGCCTTACCGCGGTGCGCGAGGTTGACCTGGCCATCAACCAAGGCGAAATCATGGGGTTAATAGGCCCTAACGGCGCAGGCAAAACTACGTTGTTCAACCTGGTAACAGGCATATACAGCCCTTGTTCAGGCGAGATACTTTTCAATGGAACGAATCTGGCTGCACTGAGGCCTCACGAGATAACAGGCACCGGCCTGGCCCGTACTTTTCAGAACATCAGGGTTTTCGGCCAGATGACCGTTCTTGAGAATGTGATGATAGGCAGGCACTGCCGCACCAGGGCAGGGGTTTGGGGTGCTATCCTGGGCTTTCCCGGTGTGAAGCGGGAGGAGAAGGAGACCCGGGAACGGTGTTTGGAACTCCTGGATTTCGTCGGGCTCAACGTTGACCCGGATGAAAAGGCATCGAACCTTTCATATGGCCAGCAGCGGCAACTTGAGATCGCCAGGGCATTGGCCACTGAGCCTGAACTCATGTTGCTCGACGAACCTGCTGCAGGTATGAATCCTCAAGAAACAAGGGAGATTATCGGGCTTATCGAGCGTATCAGGGATGCAGGCAAAATCATTCTCTTCATAGAGCACGACATGAAAGTGGTTATGGGCACGGCAGACAGAGTGGCAGTTTTGGACCACGGAGTGAAAATCGCTGAGGGAACCCCGAAGGAAGTCCAGGGGGATCCGGATGTTATCAAGGCGTACCTGGGAGATGAATCAGATGCTATCGCTTAGGAATGTAGTAACTCAATACGGGTCAATACGGGCCCTGAAAGGAATATCCATGGATGTGGCACAGGGCGAAATTGTAGCTTTGATCGGGGCCAACGGAGCCGGTAAGACCACCACGCTCAAGAGCATCTCAGGGCTTCTGTCTCCATCTGAGGGTGAGATTACGTTTGAAGGCCAGATCTTAAACCGGAGCCAGCCTAAGGATATTGTGAGAATGGGTATCTCCCACGTACCTGAGGGAAGGAGGGTGTTCTCTCAAATGACGGTCATGGAGAACCTGGAACTTGGCGCATATTCCAGGCCGGGGGGAAGGCATGGCAGGAAACAGGTGCGAGGGGATTTGGCTGGGGTGTTTTCGTTATTTCCTCAGTTAAAAGGGAGGGAGAAGCAGCCGGCAGGGACCTTGAGC
>DUTL01000156.1 GCA_012842105.1 Candidatus Fermentithermobacillaceae bacterium
AGTTTGGGGTGTGTTCCGGCTCTGGGAGGTTGTCTGCGCCATGGCCGCTGCCTTTTGTGCCGGGTTTTCCCGTGCTTGCATTGTCTGACATCAACATCCGCCAGGGGGAATCCCGTTAGGCACGTCAGGACAGCCGTCAGCCTGCGCATTGCATTCATGGTGCAGAGCAGGTAAGCAAAACTGTCTTATTTCCTCCGCTCACCGCTTAAGCCTCCAGGAGCCACGTTAGGCTGTTTATCGCTTGTAGGAATGCAAACAATGTTATCCAGGCATAGTTTTCCGTGTTGTGCCTGGTACCTGGAGGTGATTCCCTTGAAGTATTTAGGTAATGGTTCCCTGAAAGAGACTGTTCAAGGCATGCTCCTGTCCAGGAGCGAGGAAGAACTCAGAGACTTTCTTCATGAATTGCAGCCGTTCGACATTGCTATGCTGCTCAGGGGGTTTGAGGAAGCACAGCAGTTGAGGATCTTATCGTTGACATCGCCGGACATTGCTGCAGAAGCGCTGGAGCATCTGGATCACGATGAGCAGTATAGATTGCTTGATCATTCAGCAGATGATGTGACACGGAGTATACTTGCAGACATGTCAGATGATGCTGTGGCTGATTTGGTCATGGCTATTCACCCGCGCCAGGCTCAAGAGATTTTGGGGCGGGTTCCTGAAGAAGACATTGCAGACATCAAACTGCTCATGACCTATCCCGACGATACTGCCGGAGGCCTCATGTCACTTGATTACATTGCAGTGAGGCAGGATTGGAGCGTTGATCGCGTAATCAAGCGCTTCAGGAAGGTCGGGAGAGAAGCAAGTATCACCAACTACGTTTACGTAGTCGATCTGCAGGGGAGGCTGACCGGAGTGACATCCCTTAAGGAAGTGCTTCTGAGTGATCCTGCCACCCTCGTTTCAGACATCATGTACACTAAGGTCGTGTCGGTGCCGGTCGATGCTGATCAAGAAGAGGCTGCCAAATTGCTGAGCCGGTATGATTTTGTGGCACTTCCGGTAACAGACAGTGAAGGGCGTCTTGTAGGGGTTATTGCAGTAGACGACATTCTGGATGTTATCGAGGAAGAAGATACTGAAGATATTCACAAACTAGGCGGAAGCCAGCCTTTGGATGAGCCATACATGAGTTCAAGTTTGATCGACCTTGTCAAGAAAAGGGTTGGTTGGCTTTTGGTGTTGTTCATTGCTGAGGCGTTCACGGGCAACATATTGAAGACTTACGAAGATGTGCTCAGCCAGGTGGTAGCACTCACATTTTTCATTCCCTTGCTGACTGACACAGGTGGAAACTCAGGTTCCCAGGCTTCAACCCTGGTCATCAGGGCAATGGCGTTGGGTGAAGTCACACTCAAGGACCTGACGAAGATTTTATGGAAAGAAGTACGAGTCGGAGCCGCACTGGGTTTGGCTATGGGCACAGCCGGGTTCTTTTTCTCTTGGGTGATTGGTGGTTCACCGGGAGTTGCGCTTACGGTATCGATAGCGCTGGTGGCAATTCTGATTGTGAGCTCAACTGTTGGAGCGGTATTGCCTTTGATAGGCACCCGGTTTGGCGTAGACCCCGCAGTGTTCTCAGCTCCCCTTATTACGACAATTGTGGATGCCACAGGCCTTTTGATTTATTTCAAAATTGCGTGTAGGATTTTGGACCTGGGATGAGTGGATGAATACAGTACTTGCGACTTAAGGTGCAGGCAACTGGCAAGTAGCTGCTTGCACCTTTTGTCGTGCCGCTGTTTGAATCAATATCTAAGTTAGCTACCTGCAACAAATTTAGCTGTAGCAAAGATTCTCTGGTATTCATAAGATCCTATAAGCACGGCCAAAACACGAAGGACAGGCAGGCTGTCCCAGCGGGCAGGATACGTGCGGGAACGGCCGGTACAGGGATGGGTGTCGGGCCGCGGGGAACACAGTACGGGTTAGGATGCGGGAGCTGTGAGAGTATGTCAGGAGCATTGGCCAGTCCGGGGAGCACACGGATCAACTTGGATGCGGGAAAAACGGCATCACCTAATTGCTGCACAGCTTTGTCTGAACTCTCGTCGGGCGAGGCGGGAACCCTTCACCAAATTCATCTAACGGGAATTCTGCGTTTGAGGTTGCTGGATCTCGGCTTTACCCACGGCACTTTGGTGGAAGTGGTGAGAAAAGGGCCGGGAGGAAGACTGCTCGCTGTGCGGGTACGAGGTGCTGTGCTGGCTCTGCGGCACAGGGACGCAGTGAGAATATCGGTTGCCCGGTAATGCCCTATAACGTTCTGGCAAACAAAGCAATGGCAGACAGGGTGGGAGTGGAAACGTGCAAAGACTTAAGGTGTGGGATTGGGCGGTTCATCACAAGACTTCCAAGACTGTAGGCAGCAATGAAGGAGGACGTAACAGGCGGACAACAGATGTTGCTTTGGCGGGAAACCCTAACGTTGGCAAGAGTACAGTGTTCAATTCTCTAACAGGGTTGAACCAGCACACCGGCAATTGGCCCGGAAAGACGG
>DUTL01000157.1 GCA_012842105.1 Candidatus Fermentithermobacillaceae bacterium
AATTAAACCTAATAAGTACCGCAATTTCCTGGATAAGATTCCCGGATATCTCAATACTTTGCTTGGGTGTTTTCTACATTGAGGTTTCTGAGTCCTGCTTAATAAACTCAAAGTTCACATTTGCGCGGCAATTCGCAATCCGGTAAATTGTCGCAACTAACAAGGCCCTGTTTCCTGAAAACTTGCCTGCTCACACCCGGGTTCCCGAAACCGGCAGCACTCAATCAGCTGCACTCCCGGGCTGACAGTTTCAACCCTGCGGCAACGAAATCCCTGAAAACAGGATGGGGCCGGTTGGGCCTTGACAGCAGCTCAGGATGAAACTGGGTGCCTAAAAACCAGGGGTGCCCCTGAAGCTCCAGAATCTCAATAAGGCCTCTGGCAGGCCAAATACCTACCGGGATGAAACCCGCTTGAGATAGCCTCTGAACATACATTGGGTTTATCTCAAACCTGTGCCTGTGTCGTTCGGCGATACTCTCCCGTCCATAAGCCCTCCAAACGATAGAATCCTTTTTGAGACGGCACTCGTAAAGCCCTTTACGCATTTTGACGCCTTTATGTTCAATGCCTTTTTGCTCAGGCATTAGATCTATGACCGGGTTTAGAGTATCAGGGTCAAATTCTGTTGAATTGGCGTCGTTGAGGCCCAGAACGTTTCTGGCTATTTCGATTACCGCACACTGCAGCCCCAGGCATATACCTAGGAAAGGTACGTGGTTTTCCCTGGCCCATCTTATGGCCTTGAGTTTGCCGCTAATGCCCCCGCCGCCGAAACCGCCGGGAACCAGAACACCGTGGGCGTCCTTTAGAACTGCGGCCACTTCCTCATCTCCGGCCTCGCAAAGTTTGTCTGAGTCTATCCAGAGAATGTCTACATGAGCTTCATTAGCCAAGGCGCCGTGCTGCAAAGCTTCGCAAACACTCTTGTAGGCATCGTGAAGGGTAACGTACTTTCCCACAATGGCAATATTGCATCTTCTCTTCGGATGGGTAATCTTCCGGGCAATCTCCTGCCACTCGCTGAGGTTGGGCTCTTCAGGCGAGAGGTTAAGTTCCCTCTCTACAATCTTACCCAGGCCCTCGTTTTCAAGCATGACAGGAACCTCATAAATACTCCTGGCGTCCAGGTTTTGTATTACGGCGCTCACATCTACGTTACAAAAAAGCGCTATCTTCTCTTTCATATCGTTTGAAATGGGAAAACTCGACCTGCATACAATAATATCCGGCTGTATACCGATAGACCTGAGTTCTGCAACGCTGTGTTGCGTAGGCTTGGTCTTCAGTTCACCGGTCATGGGCAGGTGAGGAATTAGCGTGACGTGGATATAAGCTGTGTTTTCGGAGCCAACACCGGCCTTGAACTGCCTTATGGCTTCCAGAAAAGGAAGGCTTTCTATGTCTCCTACAGTGCCCCCTACTTCAACCAGTACGATATCTGCTTGTGACTCAACGGCAACTTTCTTGATTCTTTCTTTTATTTCATTGGTAACATGAGGTATAACCTGCACAGTGCTCCCGCCGAATCCGCCCTGCCTTTCCTTGGCTATGACCGCACCGTACACTTGCCCGGTGGTAATGTTGTTTGCCGCAGTAAGCGACCTATCGATGAAACGCTCGTAATGCCCCAGGTCAAGATCGGTCTCGGCCCCGTCATCGGTAACGAACACTTCCCCGTGTTGCAGCGGGCTCATTGTTCCGGCATCTACGTTTACGTAAGGATCCATTTTCATAATGGTCACCGAATGGCCCCTGGCCTGAAGCAAAGTGCCAATCGAGGCTGCTGTTATTCCCTTTCCCAGGCCGGAGACAACGCCTCCGGTAATGAATATATACTTGGACATAGAAGAAACCCTCCAGCAATTGTGTACAATAAATCCTGTGATAATTCTTACTTTCAAGCATCAAAACTAATGGTACAAGACTTCTGCCAAATCAAATACCACACCTCAGAATAACCTATGGCATTGCTCGCGTCCAGACTGCAAACAGCTTGACTGAAGGATCTGTTCAACGTAACCGGTGTCAGTTGAAAAACAAACGAAACTTCACCATGACGCCATGAATGAGACTAACAGAAAACTCTTTGGCTAATGGCTTGTCTTGTCAATCCATAACAAGCAGTGGCCCGCCTCATGACAGGCATTAATCAATCTATGGGGAGTGAAACCTTGATGCCGCCGCTTACTCTACAAAAGCCAGGGGCATTTGTGTTAGGCCTCACCTGACGTGGAACACACTATGTTAAAGGCCGGGGGGAGCCCTATGGCTCTTCGGGCTCCTCCGGTTCTTCCGGTTCTTCGTCATCCAGCGGGTAATCCATACCTTCCGGTTCTTCTTCGTAATCATCTTCCTCTTCGGCCACGACAACAAGCTCTTTCCTCAACCTTTCCCCTGGCTTAGGCCTGTCGCCTGTAGAAACCTCCAAAACCTTGTAAGCCGGAGGCTTTACTGTCCATTCCCTCAGCCCGCACAAGCCTTTACCCTGGTTCACAAACCTGCTGTCGATGTTAATCTCAGTGTGAATTCTTGCCTTTGTCTTGGCCGGGTTTTGGCCAGGCCTAAGGCCTCTCAGTTCAAGGACCTGTTCAACCAACTCCCTGTACTTAATAGGCTCGCGGCGATCTTTCAGGATACGATATGCAATATCGGCTACTGAAAGATCAGGCCGGAGGTCTTGATGTTGGATTACTCCTTGCACATGCTGCACCCCCAACCACATGAATGATCCCTAGTAATTCTACTCATGTATAGGGCCAAGTTCAACGCCAGTAAAGCGATTTTCTTCTGAGCACTTCCTGAGTCAAATACGACGCCACATCTTGCGGTTTTGTGCCCGGCCCGAAACCGGCGTCGTAACCCAGCTCGATTGCCAGAGTATGGGTGATCCTCGGCCCGCCTACGATTAGCACGGCTTTGTCCCTTAACCCTTCTGCTTCCAGCAGTTCAACAAGGTTGGTCAAATTGGCAAGGTGCACATTTCTCTGAGTAACCACCTGGGAAACCAAAATTGCGTCTGCCTTCAGTTCTCTTGCTTTAGCCACCACAGATTCATTTGGCACCTGGCTGCCCATATTAACCACTCTAAAAGCAGAATACGATTCCAAACCGTGGCTTCCTGCAAACCCTTTGTAATTCAATATGGCGTCGAGGCCTACTGTATGAGCATCTTGCCCCGTTGCTGCCCCAACCACAATCAAGGGGCGGCCTAATTTTTGCTTAACCATCCGGTTAATGGTGCTTGGGCCAAGTTGCTCCCACATAGGTTTTGCTACTCTAAGTTTCGATAATTCCACCGGCCGCGTTAATTTTCCGTAACCTATGAAGAAGGTTGACTTTTCACCGAGGGAAGCAGACTCGGCTATTTGGGGTTCTTCAAGGCCCATAAGCCTCATAGCCTGCCGGGCAGCCTCATCTGCCAAAGCGCCGGCAGCAACAGGCAGGGTAAAACTTACCTGCACAATTCCGTCATTAAAGTGATCCCCGTATGGAAGTACGAAATTACCCTGGGAACTCCTGGCAGTTCCTTGGCCTGACAAATCTCTTGCTGCCCGGGAATCTGAGTTGTCTTGATGTTCAATATTATTGCTTGTTCCGGTTTCCATCAAATATATACCTCCCCTGCCCCAGGCCATATTATGAGCCTGCACAGTGCCAATTGGTGTAAGTGCAATATGTAACCGGTTTCAATTCCGCCATCCCTTCCTGCACATCTTGTGCCTGCGTTGACACGCAGGCCAGGAATCGTGC
>DUTL01000158.1 GCA_012842105.1 Candidatus Fermentithermobacillaceae bacterium
CCAAGAGCCATCTTCATGCCTTCAGTACCCGGAATAACCATTTCATCCACAGTCTTACCTCTTAACTTTATGGCAAAACCTGTACCGCCAACTAGGTTGGCACTTCCGGGGCCTGTATAAACAGTGGTAACTCCTCCGGTAACCACGTCGGCAATTGCAGGATCTTCCGGATTCAGGGCATCAATTCCCCTTACTTGCGCTGTAATTGGGTCGCTTGTCTCATTTCCGTCAGCATTGGCCCAAACAGAAGGCTCGCCAAATACTGCAAGGTGACTATGGGCGTCAATAAGGCCGGGAGTAACGATTTTGCCCTTGGCATCGATAACCTTTGCTCCCTCAGGAATTCCGACGTCTTTTCCGACAGCCTTAATCTTACCCTCTTCTACGAGCACTACACCTTCATCGATAATGCCGTTTGTGATTGTAACCACTTTACCGTTGGTAATTGCTAACACCTGGTTAGAAACCTCCTTTGAAATAACAGTGTAACCTGCATTCCTGTAATTCTTCAACATTTTGGTCATGTACTCCTGCCGGCTATGTACTCCTGCCGGCTATGTACTGGCGCCGACTTAGGCATCCCTGCAATTCTGCAATCCCGGCAGTTCCGCTGTACAGCCCTTCAAATTACGGCTCAAACCTAACTCAACCCAACAAGCAATTGAACAACAGCTTGAACGTTCCGTGGGTTTGAGCACGAAAGAGCGGCCTGAAACCAAACAACACCACTTCGCCCTCGCCGCACTTAGCCAACATCACACAAGGCTTCTTGGCAATCAGTTTCTCTCCCGTAAGCCATCCGCTCTGCAATAGGCCCTTATCCGGATACTCTGCAATAACTCTGTAATCATGGGCCGCGAACCTATCCTTTACTTCAAACGCCTGGCCATTCCAAACAAGGGCATAGAACTCATCAGGCATGCCATATGCCACCGGATGAGCCGTATCAGCTTTCACTCTGATGGTCGAACCGCGGCAATAGTAATCCTCAAAACTAAGCCCTTCCACTGCATTTGCCAGTTTGAGTTTGCAGGTTTCTATGGCGAATCTACACGCTGCATCAACTGCCACGAGCCTCCCGCCCGCTTCCACAAATTCGCGAATCGCTTCGGCGCCTTCTTTACCTATACCGCTGCGATATTCAAGGGGAACCGGCGGAACATGGTACCGTCCCAGTTTGGACTGTTCACCTTCTGGACCGAGTATTAGTTCAGGCCTGTCGCTGGGCAAGATTATCACATCGACCTTTGCCTTCAGATTGCCTTCCCTAAAATCTACATCCTTCAGAGTGTGATACGGAAAACCGAAGTTTTCCAATACAAGCCGGCTCCATCCTTCATCCATGTTTCCGCCCCAATATCTTTGGTACATACCAACCCTGAGATGCTTCACTCTATGTTTGGGTGCGTTTATAGCATAATTGACCGGATAGAACGGAACCGCTTTTTGCTCACAAAGAGTTGTCATCTTCGAGGCGGTATCCGCGGTATGTTCAACATAAAAGGCTCCTGCCGGCATATCAGGGTAGTTTGGGTACTCATCGCCACATAGAGTTGTCTCGAACCTCCAAACCGGCACATCGCCTGCATTTTCAGCCAAAAGGCTGTTTATCACTGCAAACGTATCGTTGAGCCTGGGATCAAGCACGTATCCTTGAACCTGATAGTAGATGCAGTCAGGCGCCTTTTCAGGTTCACATACATGCCTTTCAACCTCAACCACGGTCTCAAGGCATTTATCAAGGCCGGCACCATTCTTGAAATCAACAGGTTCAACATTCACACCCATGAACTCGCCAATGGTATCAGTAGCAGTATCGTACATTATAAGTGAGCCGTCAGGATTCCTGGTCCAGTAGCTGTCCGGAAAAAACGTTCGCCCCAGAAGCGACCTGATAACCCCCATTTTGGGCTGAGCCAGAGAAATCACAAACGACCCTTTGGGATATACCCGCCCGTCTGCCACAAAGCCTTCGGTGGCCCGTTTCACTTCAATGCCCTGGGCAAGCAGCAAATCTACAAGTTTCAGGGCAGTCAAGGGATCGTGCTGGCCCCTGGGAATTACGTAAGCTTTTGGCGAACCCGCAGCCCCACGCTCAGTCTGGCGAGAAGCTTTAAGGTAGGCATTCAACAAAATTGTCTCCCTGAACTTTGCGCAAATCTCAAGCAGAGACCATGCGGCTATTTTCTGTTGCTCTACTATGTCACGCAACCGCCACCATCCTCCGGGCCACGGGTTGGGGAAGTTGGTTTGAGGTTCGTACTCAGGCATGGTTCTCGGGCTTGCGCCTCTAAGCTGATGAGGATGGATGTATATGGGTGTAGCTAACCTTGCAGACGCTGATTCCGTAAGCATTCCGGCGATATTGTGATGGGTTGCAATCCAGTGGAACCCGAAGTGCCCCCATCCCGGGAACTGAGCCCCGTTGAGAATCCCAGCCTTTCCGGCCTGCTCAAGCGCATATGCCATATGGGCTCCATACCAGGAGTCTTCCCGCCATACAAGAGGATCCGCATACGGCCGGATTGCATCACAATACGGAGCCAGGTACAACCGGGCGCCTGTGCTCCCCATATGGTGGTGATCCTGATAGGCATGGGGATGCCATTCCGTAAACAGTATCCAGGCTACATACCTGGATTCAACCAGGTTCAAAGCGAAGGCATCCCGGTTATTGTCGTGGCCCGCATACTTATGATACAGGTATGGAAGCATGGTTCCCTCAAATTCCGTACCGATATGCTTGTTGTACCAATCAGTGACCATGATCTGGCCATCAGGGTTGAAACAGGGCACCATCAAAAAGATCACGTTGTCTAGAATCTCTCTTGTGGCCTCTGAATCGCTGGACAACAGGTCATACGCCAATTCCGGCGCCATCTGGGTTCCGCCAATCTCGCTGGCGTGAAGGCTCATGGTCTGGCAGACTACGGCCTTACCCTCTTTCACCAACTGCCTGACGCCCCCGGCAGGCAACCCCCGGGGGTCTGATATCCTGGCGTTGATCTCCTTGTAATGTTCTAATCGAGCTAGATTCTCAGGAGCCGAAATGATAGTCAGCAAGAACGGATTGCCTTCTGTGGACTTTCCCATCTCCACAACTCTTATCCGGTCTGACTCAGATTCGATCGTGTAAAAATAGTCTGTTATTTTGTCCCACCGTGCAATCTTGCGATCACTGCCAAGTTTGAATCCGAAAAACTCTTCCGGAGATGTCACTTTTCCTATGTGGTTTTCTGTATTGGCCATTGCATTGCCTGGCTGCCGTGCCTGCGACCTTCAGCCTGGGAAACTACGCAAATTCTTGTTCACCCTCTGAAACATCCGCTGAAACGTCGCGTCCGGCTGTTTCCTACCAGGAGTTCACTCCTTTCGAATGGGTCTAGGTTCGTTAACACTTTGCTGAGGCCGGCAAGAACAAGATCATTCCGAAACTTGCACATCAATTCCTGCACTGGCTTCTGCATCAACTTCTGCAGCGCTTCTCCGCTGGCTTCCGCAGCAATTCCTGTGCAGGCTTCTACAGCAACATCCGGGACAACTCCTGCAAGGACGTAAAATAAGCTTCTGCAACAGAGCATCCATAAGCCTTCAAGAACATCCACAAGAGTCATCGTATGCAAATACTAGATATGCTTACAGATTACTGATTCGCTACGGGAACCGAAATTCCTGTTCCACTTGCCTAACCTTGC
>DUTL01000159.1 GCA_012842105.1 Candidatus Fermentithermobacillaceae bacterium
ATAACAGCAGGAAGGCACCGTTGTATGCTCTCCACGCCAGCCCTGTGCCCTTCAGAACGTTTAAGCCCTTGTTTCTGAGCCCAACGCCCGTTACCGTCCATTATGATCCCCAAATGAACCGGAATGTCTCCTGCACGCGCCTCTGCGAACCAGTGCTCCTCGCTTTGAGTTGTTGCACTCACACTTCCATTACCTCTGCCTCTTTTGTAGACGTAATCTCGTCTACAAGTTTTATGTATTCATCGGTAAGTTTTTGCACCCTGTCCTGGATTCGCCTGGACAAATCTTCAGAAATCTCCCTGTCTTTCTCTGCTTGTTTGATTTCGTCCATGGCTGAACGCCTTATGTTACGGATAAGCACTTTTTGAGCCTCGGAATCTTTTCTCAGAGTCTTTATGAGTTCCCGGCGCCTGTCACCTGACAAAGGCGGAATTGTGACCCTTACTACACTGCCGTCGTTAACAGGCATTGCACCCAGGTCTGATTTCTGAATGGCCTTCTCTATGTTCACGACAAGGTTCTTATCCCAGGGCTGAACAACAAGAGTCCTTGGAGGGGAGACTCCTATAGATGCCACCTGGTTTATTGGTGTGGGAATCCCATAGTAATCAACTACTACCCTCTCCAAGAGCAAAGGCGTAGCGCGCCCTGCCCTCAATGAGGCCAGATCTCTTTTGTATGTCTCAATCACATTCTTCATTTTGCCTTCCACTTGGGTCATCAGGGTTTTCTGGTCCATGTCATTCCCTCCCCACAATCGTTCCGACTTTCTCTCCCATTACGGCCCTCTCTATGTTACCATATACATCCAGGTCAAATACAATGAGGGGTATGCCGTTATCCATACATAGGGTGGTAGCGGTAGCATCCATAACCCGGAGCCTCCTGTTGATTACTTCAAGGTAATCCAACTGTTCAAACTTCCTGGCATCCGGATTTACGTTCGGATCAGAATCGTAGACACCGTCTGTACCCTGCTTCCCCATAAGGATCGCTTCGGCGCCGATTTCGGCGGCCCTGAGCGCAGCGGTTGTATCAGTTGAAAAATAGGGGTTGCCTGAGCCTGCGCCAAATATTACGATCCTTCCGTTTTTAAGGTGATGAATAGCTTTGCGCCTGATGTAAGGTTCGGCTACTTCCCTCATATCAATTGCCGTCATAAGCCTGGTATCCAGCCCCAGTTTCTCCAATCTCTCCTGGAGAGCCATACAGTTGATTACAGTGGCAAGCATCCCCATATAATCCGAAGTGGCCCTATCCATTCCTTCCTCTTCACCTCTGGCTCCTCGCCAAAAGTTGCCGCCTCCAACCACTATTGACATTTCCACGCCCATTGCGGATACGTCCCGTATCTGGCTGGCAATCGAATCCACAACGTCGAGGTCCAGCCCAAAACCTGTAGGGCCCGCAAATGCTTCTCCTGAAAGCTTAAGTATGACTCTCCGGTACTTTTTCTGCGAGCAGTTTTTAGCCTGTTTCACGAAATCCTCACTGTCCTCCCAGTTCGAAGCGGGCAAAACGCCCTACAACGATGTTTTCCCCCAACAGAGCAATTGTCTCGTTCACAAGATCAGCAACTGTCTTGGATTCGTCTTTGACAAAAGGCTGGTTCATTAAACAGATTCTCTCGTAAAACTTGGACATCCTGCCTTCGACAATCCTGTCCAGCACAGCCTCGGGCCTGCCCTCAGTTTTGGCTTTTTCCTTCTCAATACTGATTTCATGGTCAATAAGCTCTTGCGGAACTTGATCTTTGGAAATGTACTGGGGATTGGCCATAGCAATATGCATGGCAATACTCTTTGCCAAATCCTGGAACTGATCGGTCCGGGCGACGAAATCAGTTTCACACTTGAGCTCAAAAAGAACCCCAACCCGGTGGTTATGATGAATATATGAAACCACCCTGCCTTCTTCAGCTGCACGGCTTGCTTTCTTCGCGGCCTGGGCCAGCCCCTTCTTTCTCAGCAGATCAATTGACTTCTCCATGTTCCCGCCGGTTTCTTCAAGCGCCCGCTTGCAGTCCATCATGCCCGCACCTGTTCTCGCACGCAGCTCTTTGATCATGTCAACAGTTATCTCAGCCATATGAAATCACTCTCCTTGCACCTGGACTCCTTGCTTTCCTTCAAGTATTGCATCAGCCATCTTGGAACATATGAGCCTTACAGAACGAATGGCGTCATCATTCCCTGGAATTACGTAGTCTACTTCGTCAGGATCACAGTTCGTGTCGACGATAGCTACCACAGGAATGCCGAGGCGCCTTGCCTCAAGAGTCGCAATCCTTTCTTTCCTGGGATCCACAACAAAGAGGGCATCCGGCAGCTCCCGCATTCCCTTAATTCCGCTGAAATGCTTCTCCAGCCTTTCTTTCTCTTTGAGCAAGACAGCAACCTCTTTCTTGGGAAGCCTTTCAAAATAGCCGGTATTCTCCCATTCTTCAAGTTCCAAGAGCTTTTCAATTCGTTTTCGAATGGTGCTGAAGTTGGTCAGGGTACCTCCTAACCACCTCTGGTTTACATAGAACTCTCCGCATCTGGTTGCTTCGTTTTCCACAGCTTCCTGAGCTTGCTTTTTGGTGCCGACAAACAAAATACGGCCTCTATCCATAGATGTGCCCCTTAGAAAATCATAAGCTTCTTCTATCATACGGACGGTTTTCTGCAGATCAATAATGTAGATGCCATTACGTTCGATGAAAATATAAGGCTTCATCTTGGGGTTCCAGCGGCGCGTCTGGTGGCCGAAATGCACGCCTGCTTCAAGTAGTTGTTTCATAGAAACGACTGACAATATGATATACACCTCCGTGGTTTATCCGCCGCCATCACCAGGGGGCTCCCTTCAGAGTAAGCACCACGGTACTATGATGGCGTGTGTGTTGGTTTTAACCTCACGTAGTATATCACATTCTAATAAACTATGCTCCGCGTATATCTATGATCTGCCCCTTTGAAGGATGAGGAGATTCCTTCCTGTTCCCTTCCTCGTCTCCACGTTGGCCTTTGCCAGGTAAACTACCGCCGGCAGAGCCATGGCTGTCCTGGGAACCATTGCCTATTTTCGCCTTTTCAGTTTTGTGGCTCTGGGGTACGCTCCGGGCCTTCTCAGCTACTTCTTTAGAAAATGACACAGACTGCAATTGTGATTGGGTTTCCCCTTGCCTCGCAGCGGTGTCTGCCAATTTGGCTACATCAGGCGATCTTGGCAAGCCTGTCACAGCGTCAATTGGTTTCATCAAGTTTCACTCCAATATTTACGTTTCGTTCAGGAGACTCAAAACGTATCTCATTCAAACCAACTAGCACCTTGGCTCCCGGCAGCACATATTGCGCGGAAAAGTACCCTTGCTGTGACCTGTCGATTGCATCTTTCACAGTTGACAACATGTGGTTGAGCTCCTCTTCCCTATCTTCGTAATGCCTGCTCATTCTTTGAAGCCGCAGATTGTCAAACTGAAGCCGGTTCTCGCTTGTACGGCGGAGGCCAGCGTGCTTAATCCTCTGTATCTCTCCCCTGACTGCTATTACTTCCTTCTGTATTTTTTCGTATTTCCTGCGCAATTTAGGGCTGGCTCCGATTTCAAATACAGTGGGGATACCCATGGCCGAGCCTATAGAATGTGCGGATACTCCCGATTTGGCAATTGCCAGCCCCCCAACAATTCGCCCGCTGTCCTGGCTGACTATGAGAGATTGCTCTGTTTCCACAATGCTGTGCATTACAGAGTCTGAAATAAGGATATTTCCGAAAGCCCGTACCACTGAATTCTCGCAATACCTGGCAGATATGCTCCCTCCAGATTCTACGGTTTCGCCGGGAGCAATTATCCCGCCTTTGACAGTAATATTGCCCGCACAGGTGGCAGAACCGTATAAATTGCCTGAAATCGACAGCGAACCCCAGGAGGATACCCTGAACCCCTGAAGGACATCGCCTTTTATCATAAAGTCTCCCGGAAATGCTATATCGCCTGTCTCAGGGCCGATATCCCCGCTTATTGCAATGGAGCACAGCACTCCGGGCTTCCGCTTTTCTACGTATGGAATGCCTGGCCTTGTTGCCAGCGCATATTTTCCATCTTTCGATACAATAGCGTTGTCACCACATTTGATTACCGGCCCATTGGCAAAATAAGGAACCTTCTCACCGGTGACAGTAATACCGAAACTGCATTTTTCAAGGTTTCGTACAAAGGCCAGGGTGCCCCCTTCCCGTACGCTCCCCCTGGACGATATTTTTCTCCACTCCTCCCTGAACCCTGGCCCGGCAGCAAATGTATCAGGAGGTTTCCCCTTTGAGTGGCCAAAGTTAAACACCAGCCTGGGCCTTACCGAATCTTTGGCCATGGACCCGTGGTGAGGCGGAAGCCCCCAGGCTATCTGGCAAGGTTGATTCCTGCTACCTGAAATACACGTGCGAATTGCGGCATCAGAAATTCCAAATACAATGCCTCTGGCATGCAAAGCTTGCCTGATTTTGCTTAACTGCCAGTTACCTCCCTCTGGAAGAATCAAGAAAGCAGACATCCTATCACCGGATATTGATATTTCCATACGTTTTGCATCTTCCATTTTGAAGCCTCCGCTTTAAAACCTAATCCATATTGCCGGTGGAAAACACACCTCTGAGCCTGGCTACTGCCTTTGTATGTAGCTGGGATATCCTGGAAGGAGATACCTTCATTATTTTTGCAATTTCTTTCACCGTAAGCCCCTCGTAATAGTACAGAGTGACCACCAACCTCTCACGCTCAGGCAATCTCGCAATGGCCCTTGCAAGAGACTCTTTTCTCAATGTCCACTCTGTTTCATCAAGGGGGTCACGAGCTTTGTCATCTCTTATCTCAGGAGAACGAAAAGCACCTTCAGCATCTTCTGGCCTGCACCAGATGTCTTCCAGAGACAAAATTGCCGATGACGCCATATCCTGGATGCGCTTGTTGTAATCCTGGGCTGATATGCCTAGTTCAGCAGCTACTTCGGCGTCTGTGACGGACCGCCCCAGGCGGTTTTCAAGGTATCTTATTATCTCTTCGATGCGCCTATTTCTGTGGCGCACTGAAACAGGTACCCAATCCATTGAACGGAGCCCATCTATCATAGAACCCCTGATCCTGGCAATGGCATATGTCTCAAACTTAACTCCTCGTTGCGGGTCAAACCTTTCCATTGCGTCTAGCAGCCCGAGGCTGCCGTAACCTATAAGGTCTCCCTCTTCCACGTTCCTGGGCAGGTTTATTGATACCCTGCCTGCAACATACTTCACCAGGGGCGCATAATGGGTTATAAGCGCATCCCTGGCATGCTTGTCCTGTAAAGCTTTATAATCGCGCCAAAGGGCATCAAGGTTTTCCAATTCGATCTTATTTGTCTTTCCCATGGCGATTCTCCAATCCGTCGTTTAGGACAGTCTTTGCTATCTTGTCCCTATCTTGAGGGGCCACTGAAACGAAACTAATGCCCGCTACATTAGATGAGCCCCGGTAATCAAGAATCCTCACAACCCTGGCAATACCGAAAACAGGGCCTCCCGGCATCACCAGCTCAAACTCTAGAAGATCCCCCGGCGTAAGTTTCTCATACCCTTTCCCATGCCCTACAGAGATAGCAGCCCCTCCTGCTGAGAGGTTAAGCGTCACCGAACGCTGCCACTCGTCGCTCTTGGCGGCTTGAACTCTGCGAATTTTCCTGTACCAAAGAGCGTAATTGGAATCGCTCCGGAAATCGTACCTCTTTTGTCTAGACTCATGCTCAGTCAACGCTAATCACCTTAACCGCTTCAATATTGGCCCGGTAATCCAACTCCTCATAAGCCACTACATGAACTTCAGGCACAACCCTCGATGCAATTTCATACATTTGTCCGCGACAGGCGGCCGATGTGAGAAGAACGGGCCTGGGAGCCTTTGAAGCAACCTCGTTCATACCACGGGATATTGCTTGCATGATTTGCGTGAGCCTTTCTGCCGGAAGGGCAACATAAGAACCCCTGTCACTTGGCCTGGTAGCTTCAAGCAATTCTTGTTCCAATGCCGGATCCAATGTAGCCACAGGGAAAGGCCCTTTATCAAGCCCTATGGTTGACGTAATAAGCCTGGAAAGGCTTTCCCTGGCCCGCATGGTAAGGTAGCCAGAATCCTTTGATATCTTTGCTGAATCAGCCACGCTTTCCATTATCGTGACAAGGTCTCTGATGGGCACTCCTTCTCTTAGAAGGTTCTGAAGCACCTTTTGAACATCGCCGACAGTTACGAGGTCGGGAATAGCTTCTTCAACACATGATGCATCTTCCGCTTTGACCAGTTCTATAAGCCGGTGTGTTTCCTGCCGCGTTAGCAGCAAGTGAGCATTCTTTCTGAGCACCTCAGTAAGGTGGGTAGCCAACACAGCGGAAGATTCAATAACTGTGTATCCTCGTGTTTCCGCTTCTTCCCTTTGGCCTGTTGTTATCCAGACAACGTCCAGGCCGAAGGCGGGCTCTTTCCCTGGAATACCCTGCAACTCCGCATCCGAAGGCGTTCCCTCAATAGCCATGAACCTGTCAGGGTATATCTCTCCGGAGCCAATTTCCACGCCCCTTAAGTTGATGCGATATTCATTAGGGCCTAACCCGGCGAAATTGTCCCTGACTCTAACAACAGGAATAACCACCCCCAGTTCAGACGCAAGCTGCCTTCTGACCATAACAATCCTGTCCATCAGGTCACCACCCTGGGAGGGATCTGCAATAGGCAGCAAAGCAAGCCCGAATTCAATCTCAAGAGGATCCACCTTGATGAGGCTTGACGCCGCTTCCGGCCGTTTTTGCTCTTCAAGCTCCCTTCTATAAGCTTCCTCTCTTGCCTCGCCTTCACGGGAAACCTGCGCTTCACCCGCAGATTTGCTGAGAAACAGCCAAACTGCTCCGAGCCCCATGAATGAAACCTTGGGCAGCCCGGGTACAAGCCCCAGGATAACAAGGGCCCAGCCCGTCATCGCAAGCACCCTGGGTGACGCGGCAATCTGGCTGAAAACATCAGCGCTCAGATTCTCCCTGGAAGCGCTGCGGGTAACAATAATCCCCGTGGCCGTAGAAATGATGAGTGCAGGCAACTGGCTTACCAGGCCGTCTCCTACAGTGAGCAGCGCATATTTGTGCCAGGCCTCAGCCGCCGGTAGCCCGTGTTGCAACATACCAACTCCAAACCCGCCCAAAAGGTTAACTGCAGTAATTATGAGCCCTGCTATGGCGTCGCCCTTGACAAACTTGGAAGCGCCGTCCATGGCCCCGTAGAAGTCAGCTTCTTGTTCTACGGCTCTCCTCCGTTCCCGGGCCTCTTCTTCGGTTACAAGGCCTGCATTGAGATCTGCATCAATTGACATCTGCTTCCCAGGCATGGCATCAAGGGTAAACCTTGCAGCCACCTCTGCAACCCTTTCAGCTCCACGTGTAATAACTACAAACTGGATGATTACAAGAATCACAAAAACCACAAGCCCTACGACCTCATTGCCGCCAACCACAAATTGCCCGAAAGCTTGAATTATGCGGCCTGCCTCGTATTTCAGCAAAATCAGCCTGGTTGATGATACGTTAATGGCCAGGCGGAACAAAGTCATTATGAGCAACAAAGACGGGAAAACCGAAAAGTCAAGGGGCTCCTTTGTATACATGGTAAGCAGAAGTATGACTATTGCCAGGCTGAAATTGACTGCAATTAGAATATCCAGCGCTACTGCCGGGAGTGGCACTACCATCATTGCCACTATCAGCACCACAAATATAGATACAAGACTGCTACCTGCCTTACCAAACATCAAGTTCCCTCCATAGGCATCATGCCGGATAATCGATATACATAAGCCAAAACCTGCGCTACAGCCTGGTACAATTCTTCAGGGATCATCTCCCCTATATCAACTGCATGGTAAAGCGCCTGGGCAAGAGGAGGGTCCTCAAAAACATACACCCTGTTTTCTTCTGCAATGGCCCGTATTCTTAAAGCCAGTTCATTAAGCCCCTTTGCAACGACCTTTGGCGCCGCGTCCTCTTCCATGCTATACTTCAGCGCCACAGCATAGTGGGTGGGGTTGATCAAAACCACATCCGCAGAAGGGACATCCTGCATCATCCGCCTCATGGATATCTGCCTTTGCCTTTGGCGGATTGCCTGGCGCACCTCAGGTTTGCCTTCAGTATCCTTGATCTCTTCTTTGACTTCCTGGTAGGTCATCCTCAAGCTTTTCTCGTACTCCCACCACTGGTATACGTAATCCAGCACGCCAATGAAAATCAACAGGATACTCGAATTGACCAGTATGTTCGAGACGGACTGAGCCACTATTGAGACCGATTGTGCCAAGTCGGTAATCACGAGCGCAGACAGTTGGGGCCACACAGACTTGGCCGTGTTCCAGGCAACCAAACCAATCAGTAAGGTTTTTGCCAGTGATTTGAACAGAGCCTGCAATGATCTTCTTGAGAAGATCCGCTTAAAGCCTTCCAAGGGGTTAAGCCTGTTCACATCCGGAAGCAGCAGGCCAGGCTTTGCCATGAAACCTACTTGCAGCAATGACGTACCTACACCGAATACAACCGCTGCTGCCATAACAGGAAACCCGGCCAAAAAGAACGTTGCCATTACGTCTTTCATTGCGTTGGCTGCCCACCCAATGCCCGGAGCTCCAGAGGGCATTGACGCCCAAATCTGGGATGATTTCTGTGCCACAACCCCCGCACTGAACTTCAGTGTGAACTTGAGGGTTAGCACGGCAAACAAGATGCTCACAGCCGATGTAAGATCCTGGCTTGAAAATACCTGGCCCCTCTCCCTGGCAAGTTGACGCCGTCTGGGAGTTGCCGGCTGACTCTTTTCTTCAGCAAACAGCTGAAGGTCTACTTCACGGTACAAAGTCATTTGCTCATAACTCCTAAAAGGCTTTGCATAAGATTCTGTATGGACAGTGCGATCTCTTTGGTAAACACTCCGTAGAAAGCAACTGAACCTGATAAAATTCCCAGGCCCACAAGGGTCTTTATAGGAATCCCTACGACAAACACGTTTAACTGTGGCACGGTCCTGGCAATCACTCCCAAAGCGAAATCTACAATCAGCGTAGACGCCCATACAGGGCACGATAGCGCTAAAGCGATTTTCAACATCCTGCCGGCTGCCCCAAGCCCTATTTGAGCCCATTCCCTCGGAACGGCGGCAGCCCCGGCAGGCACCAATTGAAAGGATTGAAACAACGCTTTTATCAACATGTGATGGCCATTGATTCCAAGAAAGATCAGAATTATCAGCAGGTACTTAAATATACCAAGGATTGGGGAAGATTGCCCGTAGTGGGGATCGACTACATTTGCCATTCCAAAGCCGATTTTCATGTCAACAATATGCCCGGCAGTCTCAATGGCAGCTATCATAATGGTTCCGCAAAACCCCAGAAGCAAGCCAAACCCTACCTCGCTTGAGGCAGAAGCTATAAACCCGCCCAAAGTACCGGGGGAAGGGGACACGGGCACAACCGGCCAGAGAATGTATCCCAAAAGAAGCGATACTGTCGCCTTTATGAGCCCCGGAACGTATCTGGTACCAATAACCGGAGCCGTTACTATAAACCCTACAGTGCGAAGGGTGATCCACAGCAACGGAAAAAGTGCCTCTAACCAAACTTCCAATTGTCTCCCCTCCTTGGATACGAGCGTGTATCCCTCAAATAAGGCCTGGCAGCTGCTCTATGAGCCTCTGGGCAAAATCTACCAGAGTCTTCAACATCCACCCGCCGAAAAGCATGAGTGTCAACATAACCGCCACTATTTTGGGCACAAAACTCAGAGTCTGGTCGTGTATCTGAGTGGTTGCCTGAAATATGGATATAAGCAGGCCCACTGCAACGGAAATCACGAGGCAGGGCATGGCTACCAGCAGTGTCACTCCCAGTGTTTCCTTTCCGATTGAAACCACTTGATCCAGTGTCAACGTTACTCCTCCTAACCAAACCTGATTGTTCCCGGCAACCTAGGCCCTACTTGAAACTCCCTATCAAGGATCTTGTAATGAGCCCCCAACCGTCTACCAACACAAAAAGCAGAAGCTTAAAAGGCAATGAGATGAGCACAGGTGGAAGCATTAACATGCCCATCGACATCAAAGTTGAAGCTACTACCATGTCGACAACCAGGAACGGCAAGAACAATATGAAACCCATTTCGAAAGCGGTCTTAAGCTCAGAAATGGCAAACGCAGGAACAACCTGAACCAGTGGCATCTCCTCGGGAGAAAAGGCCTCTCCTTCTTGCCCCATCTCAATAAAAAGGGCAAGGTCCTTTTCCCTTGTCTGCCTCAGCATAAATTGCTTTATAGGCCCCTGGCCCAGGGAAATAGCCTCCTGGGCGGAAAGGCCGCCTGCCATATAAGGCTCAATAGCCACTTGATTAACCTGGTTCCAGGTAGGAGCCATCACAAAAAACGTAAGTAGCAGGGCAAGCCCCACAAGCACCTGGTTGGGTGGTGTTTGCTGGGTTCCCAGGCTTGTGCGCAAGAACGAAAACACTATGACTATGCGCGTAAATGATGTGGTCAAAATAAGTATGGCAGGTGCAAGGGTCAGTACTGTCAAGACCGCCAAAATCCCAATTGCGTTTAATAAGCCGCCCTGTCCGGTTTCGCCGTCAATCCTGATATCAATGTTGGGGATCATGTTCTCAGGAGCTGCCGACGCGTACCCGCACAGGCAGTTAGCCAGCAACACTCCCAAGAGCAAACCGGTAATCATCTTGGTAGAACCAAACCGCGTAGAGCGCTCTGAGATTCGGGCAATGACGTCAGAAAAGAAACTCTTTGTGCTATCTGTTTCTTTACAATCCTGGGGGGCGGGTAGATCATCAAGTTCAGAAGCGGGCATTTCTTTGAGAAGTGAGATGTTGTGGTCCGTAAGGCCCAGAACCAGAATGGACCGGCCTGCTTTGATAACGCAGACCATGCGTTCCCTGCCTAACGCCAAAGAGTCCATTACCTGAAGGTACGCCATAGGCCTACCGGGCCTAAAGCGGCGGCTCCATAAACGAACAGCCAGCACAGCCAATGTGATCATTAAGCCTAAGAACCCGGCAACCTTAAGGAATTCTGAAGCTAAAGAATGTGAGTTCATACTAATGCCGGAAAACCCGGCGGGCCCCCCCTCTTTTTCTGTCTATCTGCCCAACCGCCTGGTTACCTGCTTATATGCTTAGAAATTCGTGTGCTTGCGGCCCTTTCCTTTGCCCAAAACCTCCTGAATTCTTACCCCGAAGTTCTCATCGATTACGACAACTTCGCCCTTTGCAAATATCTTTCCGTTAACCAAGATGTCAACAGGATCCCCGGCGAGCCTATCCAGTTCAACTATTGAACCAACAGTGAGGTTTAGCAGATCCTTGACGTAACACTTGGATTTTCCCAGTTCGACGCTGATTGACAGGGGAATATCCAGGAGCACACCCATATCGGAAATAGGTTTTTCGGATACGGGCTCCATTTGGAATTCCTCAAAATCAGCTACCTGAATCGAAGGTTGAACATGCACCCCTTCTGATTCCTGAGGCGCAGTTTCCCGGTGATCTACACGGGCACTGTGATTTTGCACCGGCAGTTCCCGTTCTGAAGCGGCCTCCTCTGAATCCTGTCCGGCTAATGGGCCTTGTACATGGTTGGCCTCTTCAGATGCTCCCTCTGCTTCCTTCAGCAAAGCCTCAATATCCTCCTGGCTAAGATTGTCATTTCTCATGGCTAGATCAACTCCTCACTATTGTCTTCCCGCCGCGAAACTATTCTCGCAGCCATCCTCGAGCCAACCCGTCCGATTTCAACGTTGAACTTAGGCTTGCCCAGAAGATGCAATACTGCGTAATCACTTGTACGTGCATCAAGTTCAATAACATCCCCTGGTTTAAGAGACATCACATCTTTCATGGCCAGGGCCCTTTCTCCAAGACGGCAGGATATGGGAATTTCAACGTGCTGAATAGCCGATGAAACGCTTTCATTGTTTTTCTCGTTGCTCTCGTCGTCTCTCTTGGAAAACCAACGGTGGGCTGACAGGGCCGGCAATACCGGTTCAAGCAATGTATACGGAAGGCACAATTCTATGTTGCCTGACTGCCCCCCAAATTTCATCCCTATCGTTACTGACATCACAATATCGTTAGGAGCCATTGCCTGCTGCACGAACAAAGGGTTCACCTCTATTGATGCCACTGAGAGTTCATGTTGCTCAATGTTGAATTCCCTCAACGTAGTCGACAGGATTTGGGCCATGGTTTCAGCTATGCGCCTTAATACGGCGGTTTCGATTTCAGTTAAAGCCCTTGACACTGCCATTGCAGTCCCCGGCCCTCCGCATAACCTGTCTACCATGAAAAGTGCGATTTGAGGGCTGAAGTTGACCAGCATGTTTGAGGATAGGGATTCCCAATCGACCACTGCCACTGAACACGGGTTGGAGAGGCCGGTTGAAAATTCCTCATAAGTAACCTGGTCGACTGACAAGACGTTAGAGTGAATTGCAAGCCTGAACAGACCTGAGAAATACGAAGTAACCAGCCTGCAGAAGTTATCGAACAGGAGCTGAACGCCTCGCAAATGGTCTTTGGAAAACTTGTCGGGGCGTTTGAAATCATATACGCGCAGCCTTGGCTTTACCACTTGCAACTCGTTATCGTCTGTACCTTCTTTCATCATTGAACTGATCAGTTCTTCGATTTCCTTTTGCGTAAGCGCCAAATTCGATCACCTCCGCTACTGAATGATGAACTCTGTAAAGAACACCTCTTTGACCATGCCCTGGCATTTGGCTTCGATTCTGTCGAGAATGGCTTTTTGCAGATTACGCAACCCTTCCTCGCCGGCCAGTTCTTCATAGGTCTTAGAACGCAGCAGGGCATATATGTCTGTCTTAAGCTCTGAACTTCTCGTTACCAACTGCTTCTGGCTATGGCTGTCAACAGCTTCTAGATCAAGGCTAATTCTTATGAACCTGCCCGAATCTTTGAGATTGGTTATGAACTGTCCCAAGCAGCAGGTTAGTGCTGTCTCAGCGCTGTTCTTACCCCCACCGTTGCTATTTGCCAGCGGCAACCCGGGCAGTCCCCAGGACCTGGCAGCTACTGCATACCCTACGGCAAGGGCTACTATCACAATTGCCGCTATCCAAACCCACTTTTTCATCTTCAACATACCCCCAACTGCCATCCTACTGCGGCTCTGCCATGGAAAGGGACGGCCTCAGGATAATCACGTCCACCCTTCGATTCCTCTGCCTGCCTTCAGCGGTATCATTCGTATCGATAGGATGATACTCGCCATAACCGGCTGCTTGAAGCTGATCAGGATGCAGGTTGGTCTCCTCAATCAAAAACCTTACAACCCTCGTGGCCCGACCGGTTGACAATTCCCAGTTTGAAGGAAACCTTGGCGTATTAATCGCCCAGTTGTCAGTATGGCCTTCCACCCTGACAGGGTTGTCCACTTTGCCCAGAAGTTCTCCTACTTTGAGAAGCACTTCCCTGCATTCAGGGCGTAACTCATCTTGTCCGATGTCAAACAGCACTGTATCGGCAAACCTGAACACCACCCCTCGCTCTTCAAGTTCGACAGTTACTTTTTCAGTCAACCCCGCTTTGGCCAACTCTTCTTCAAACTCTGCAGCCAGGGCTCTCATACCGGCCATTTCTTGTGCCAAAAGGTGTGCCTGAAGATCCTGCGGATCAAAGATGTCATCAGACGGAGGGATTGCTGGCGTAACAGAGCCTTCCATAATTCCAAGGGCTCCCTGCAGGGAGGACATGACCGCCCTGAACTTGTCAATTTCCACTACTGACATTGAAAACAACAGGATGAAGAAACACAAGAGCAAAGTTACCATGTCGGCATAAGTGTTCATCCAGGGAGCGTCACGCGTCGTATCGTCATCTGATATCCATCGGTATTTCACTGCCTGGCACCTCCCTTACCCGTGACGGCCTGGTGATCTCTTCTCGCTGCTTCGGTGCCAGGAATGATTTGAGTTTCTCCTGAACGATTCTTGGGTTGTCCCCGGCCTGGATAGATAACACGCCTTCAATTATTGCCTCTTTGTTGTAGATCTCCTCTGCGCTCTTGGTCTTTAGTTTGTTAGCTATGGGAAGGCAGACCATGTTAGCCAGAACCGATCCGTAGAAAGTCGTTACCAGGGCTGTAGCCATGCCGGGGCCAATTGCCTCCGGGCTGTCCAGGTTCACAAGCATCTGAATTAGGCCTATCAGAGTCCCAAGCATTCCAAAGGCCGGGGCAAAGGCGCCCATGGTTTCAAAAACGCTCTGCCCCGTCTTATGGCGCTGGGCAACGAAAGCCAATTCGGTTTCCAGGATGTTTCTAACCAGTTCAGGTGTGGTGCCATCCACTACAAGCCTAATTCCCTTCTGCAAAAACATGTCGTCAAGGGCGTCTGCATCTTCATCAAGCGCCAGGAGCCCCTCTCGCCTTGCTTTGTCAGCAAACCGGACTATCGTGTTAATCGTCTCAGAAAGATCCTGTTGTACAGATGTAAACGCGTTCTTTGCAATTGACATAACGTCCAGGAAAGTGCCTAGAGGATAGCTGCTAAGTGTGGCGGTAAGGGTGCCTCCGATGGTGATCAACACGGAAGATATGTCCCAAAACATCGTAAGGCTCCCACCGTTGGACATGCCCCATACAAGGAGAATGAAACCTGACACTATACCGGTTACAGACGCCCTATCCATTTACGCTCACCTCGTAACACTATCTCTTGAGATTGACCAATTCCTGCAATAACTCGTCAGATACGGTAATAACCCTTGAGTTTGCTTGAAATCCCCTTTGTGTAATAATCATCTGGGTAAATTCCTCTGCAAGGTCTACGTTAGACATCTCAAGGGCAGTAGGCGCTATAGTGCCCCTTCCGGAAGTCCCTGCCGCACCTACGTCTGCAACCCCTGAGTTGTTTGATTCAACGAAAAGGTTCTTGCCTACCTTGATAAGGCCCGACGGGTTTGCAAAGCTGGCAAGGGCGATTTGGCCCAGGACCCGGTTTTTGCCATTGGAATAAAACCCTGATATCACTCCGTTAGAGTCAAAACTGAATGACTCAAGGGTGCCCGTAGGCCACCCGTCAACTGCGCCCGACTCTATGGTTGTGGGCCCGGCAACCTGAGTTAGCCTGCCAAAGTTCATGGTTACTGCTACATGATCAGCTCCGTTAGGAGTAAATTCGAATTGGTTCTTATCAACGTCGTTGAAAGTACCATCGTGGCCAAAAGTGATAATCCCCGGGTCCGCCGTACCTCC
Source organism: Candidatus Fermentithermobacillaceae bacterium (assembly GCA_012842105.1). GTDB lineage: Bacteria > Bacillota > Sulfobacillia > Fermentithermobacillales > Fermentithermobacillaceae > DTU015. Next base: position 15,314 of record DUTL01000159.1, read on the forward strand.
TCCTGGAAGATGGGCTATCCATGTCCATTCATTTGTATTCGTCTTCTCAAAGTCCACTTGGATGCTGTGTGTTCTCCCCAGGGAATCGTATACCGTAATGGCAGTGGTCTTCATAAAGCCCACTTCTGCTTCTGCATCGAGGTTCTTAATCCAGTCCATATTGCTTGTTGCCCTTGCAGGCATGTTCGACCCCACTTGTATAGACAATGCCTCCAGGTTTTGGCCTGTACGGTTAGGCGGCAGGGTGCCGTCTGAACCTGAAGCCCAACCCAGCACCTTCCTTCCTTCGTAGTCCACAAGTATGCCGTCGCCGTCAGTTGAAAAGTTGCCGACCCTGGTATATGAACGGCTCTCGCCATCCAGTACAACGAAAAACCCGTTGCCCTCTATGGCAACATCAGTCAGCCGCGACGTAGGCTGCAAGTTCCCAGGCGTCTGAATGGTATCGATGCTTGCCACATTTACGCCTAGCCCAACCTGCATAGGGTTAGTGCCTCCCCGTTCGGCCTGTGATGCGCCTGAAGGCGAACTGGCCCCCCTGAGGGTCTGGCTGAACACTTCCTGAAACGTCACCCGGCTGGATTTGTACCCGGGAGTATTCACGTTTGCTATGTTGTTCCCAATAACGTCCATGCGGGTCTGGTGAGTCCTTAATCCAGACACTGCGCTGAACAATGAACGCATCATCTCTGAATGCACCCCTTTCTCTTTTGAGTTCCGGCGCTTTCTCCATCATTCGAAAGCGCTTGGCCTCCCTGAAAGGGTCCGGCCCGGAACTACTTGTCCATTATTACTGCACTGTCAATCGAGGTGAACAGGTTTTGTCTCATCCTGTCCTCTGGAATCACGGTAACAACTGTCCGGCTTTGCGGTGCGACTACAAAAGCTACTCCTTTCATCAGCACCAGAGTCGACCTGGCTCCCTTGGCCTGGGCAATGTCCATTGCGCTATCCAGTTCTCCAACATAGTCAGTTTTTGCGTCACCGTTCCATGCGTGAATCCTTTGCTCTGCATGCTTGGAGAAAGTGACGTTTGCGCCTTTCCCGGCTTGCCTGAGCGCTTCCAAAAAAGCACCGTTCCCCGCTTTGGGTAATGCCTGGGCCCGTTGGGTTTGCCTCTGCAAGGCGGTTTGAGTATTAAGAGAGTCTATCCTGTTATTACTCTTAATCTTCAGTCCCATGAACCGCCCCTCCAATCCAGATAAGGTTTTCGACGGGAATCTCCTGCTCTTTGCTGCGAACTACCAACCTGCCCGAACAGAAACCTACACCTTCAATAACTCCTGTAGCCAGGCCATTTGAAACCACCGCTTCAAATTGCTTTCCAATGAGGTGGGCGGCTTCAACCAGGCTTCTTCCCAATTGGTTCTCCACCAGGTAACTGCACAGCCACGAAATGTTGCCGTTAAGGTTCTGCATTTGCGTAGCAGTGGTGAACTGAGCCATCTGAGCAAAGAAGTCCTGCTCATTTACAGGCTCCATGGGATCTTGATACCTTAACTGGGTTAGAAGGATCTCCATGAACTGATCCTGAAGCGCTCCTACCTGGTTTGCAACTTGATTAGCCTGAATTTGATTCCATCCGCCTTGAGTTGCCTGAACTGCCGACGACATACTTGTCACCTCCATGTGAACAACGCTCATACCCGGTAATCTAATATGCGAGAGCCAAGAATCATTCCTCCGCTTATAGGTTGGTCCTGAATGCCGTCATAACCGTCTGGTCTTGAATGCTTGAACAGAGTCTGGCTCGCTGAAGCAAACTCATGGCGCGGCTGGTTGCTTTGGCCCGCCATGCCATGATCAACGAAAAACCCTGCCAAAGACAACCCTCTTTCTGACAGCGCCTGTGCAAGGGCATCTTCCGAGCCGGCCAGCATCTGATGAGAACCGTAGGAAGAAGCAACAAACTTCACACATACTTCTTCGCCTCTGGAGGCAATCACGACCGTGATTTTGCCCAAACCGGGAGGATCTAACCTGAACTCTACGCTCTTAGGAAGGACAGAACCGGCCTCATCTGCCAGAACCTCAGCTATCTTCTCAGGATGCTGTATAGAAGCTTGAAATTCCTGGTCCTTAACTCCTGGGCCTGTCCGAACCTTCAGTGAATATGCGGGCAATGCAGCCCCTGCAACGCGATCTTCTTCATGGCCCCCCTGTGTTTTGCCGGGCTCAGAATCCATGTCAAAACCATTGGAATCAGCCTCACTGATTGCTGTCTCAGAACACCCCACTCTACGGGCTTCGGGCTGGAGCAATCTCATTGCTTGAAAATCCACAGGCTGCTCCATGGCCCCCTGTACTGCGGGCAGGGGTTCCTCTTGCCCCAAGTGGGCATGCGTGGCAAATCCGGGCACACGGGAGGCACCATTTTCAAAACCATGTTGAGGTTCAAGCACAACACCGAATTCTACGCCTTTTTCCGAACCATGTTGAGGTTCAAGCACACCGGACTCCACGCCTTCCATCACGCCACCAACGTCCAGGATGCTGAGAGACTGTCCCTCATACTTGCCCCCGGCTACGACAATATGTTTGCGGAACAACGTGGCAACCTGTTCGAAACAGAGCTTTAAGGGAACTCCTGCCGCATTCTTGCCAGGCATTGCATCAACGTGCAAGGCTGCCTCTGATTCCGGCTGGGCTTGTGAAGGTTCTCCGGAGAGCCGGCCCATAAGCGGCAAGTGCCCGTTGAGAAGAACCGGGCGGCCAAACCCCGCGTTGGAGATTGCTTCTATTCCAGCGGCCTCAGGGGCGCCTTGAATCAGCGGTTGGCCTCCCCATCCCTTTGCGGAACAAAACGCACTTGCCAAACCGGCCATTATGGCGCTGAACGCATTTCCGGCCAAGCCCGCATCTTCGTGTCCTGCGGGCTTTAAGGCAGGTATGTGCGAACCTGGCCCGTTGGTTTTCAGATTGCCGGTATCCATGTACATTTCCATTGGCTTACAAGATCACCTCCTTCCTTCTTCCCTGTTGAAGTACAAAGCCCCCATCCGATCCATTTGCTTGCTGTGTTCCCACCAATACAGAACTTTGTAATGAGACACCTGCTTTTGCTTGAGGCGCTGAAGAGCTTTCATCTCCTGGTTCCTGGCCACCACCTCCTCTTGAGCTTGTTTGACCTGAGAGTCTTTTCGTGAAAGTTCCGCTTCAGTCTTGGTTACCTCCATGCCTGCAGCCGTTCTGAAGTTGAGCAAATCCTGAACCGTATCAAGGTCCAAATACCCGGACAGTTGCTCCCTTAGATGCGTCTGGTTATCCACAACCACTGCCCGGGCGTTCTCAAGCGCCTTCTCAACCCGGTACATATCTTTGAGCAACACTCCGAGTTTTTCTTCAGCAATTAGCTTTCGCAATTCTCTTACCGTAAGCACTTTTTCCAGTGGAAACCTAAACTTCCTCAATTGCTCTCCCTCAGTCCTTATCGGTACGTTGGGCCTTTCTGAACAGGTGTAAACAGGCCTAACCGCTTTCCTGGAAAATCTGTTCCAGTTGCGCTACTGCCGAATCAAAAGTTATGGCCTGGCCTACACCCTGCCTCAAGAACAAGTTCACTTTCTCAATGTGATTCAATGCATAGTCAATAGTTGGATTGGAGCCTTCAACATAAGCGCCTATGTTAACCAGGTCTTCAGCCCTACGGTAAGTAGCAAGTATGCTGCGCACTTTATTTGCGTGCTCCAGGTGTTTGGGCGGAACCACGTCTTTCATCAGCCGCGACACTGAGCCAAGCACATCTATTGCAGGGTAGTGCCCCAGCTGGGCAAGATCCCGGGACAACACTATGTGGCCATCGAGTATTCCCCGGGCAGCGTCAGCAATAGGTTCGTCCATATCGTCTCCTTCAACCAGCACAGTATAGATGCCGGTAATACTGCCTTTGTTTCCCCTGCCTGCCCGCTCAAGAAGTTTGGGCAGGTTCGCAAATACTGAAGGGGTGTACCCCCTGGCAGTAGGGGGTTCCCCAATTGCCAGGCCGACCTCCCTCAGGGCCATGCACCACCTGGTTATTGAATCCATCATGAGCAACACGCTCAACCCTTGATCGCGGAAATACTCGGCAATGGCAGTGGCAACCCATGCAGCTTTTATGCGCAAAAGTGCAGGCTCATCGGAAGTAGCAACAACTACAACTGAGCGTTTGAGGCCGTCTTCGCCTAGGTCCTTCTCAATGAACTCCCTTACTTCCCTTCCCCTCTCGCCTACAAGCGCTATGACGTTTACATCGCCTGAAGTATTTCGCGCCATCATGCCCATGAGAGTGGATTTCCCCACGCCGGATCCGGAAAATATGCCAATCCTCTGGCCTTCTCCCAGCGTCAGGAGCGTGTCTATTGACCTTACCCCTGTCGCAAGAGGTTTCTCAATAAGTTCCCGTTCTAGGGGGCCCGGAGGCCTTTCCATTACCGGATAGTATGAATCCACAGGCCAGGCAGGTTTTTGATCAATCGGAAACCCCAATGCATCAGTAGTTCTGCCGAGCATTTCTTTGCCTGCAGGAACTTCCAATTCACGGCCGGTGGCTTCAACCAATGAGCCAGGCGATATTCCGTTAGGATCCCCGAAAGGCATTAGCAGTACCCTGCCTCCCCTAAACCCTACAACTTCACCGAGAATAGGCACTCCGTTTTCAGGTACAAGTTTGCAGATTTCTCCCATTCTTGCCCTGGGGCCTGAAGCTTCAATTAAAAGCCCTATGATGTTCAGGACCGTTCCACGATATGTAAAAGTCCTGGCCATCCTTACTGCTTCCATATAAGCTGAATGCTCCAGTTGCATCATAAATCATGCTCCCCTGCACAATTCCTTGCCTCTCCAATTGCTTTGGCAAGGTTCTCAATTTGAGTGTCTATGGTGGCGTCAATCTGTCCGTGAGATGTCTCAACTATTGCTCCTGCGGAAATCGAATGGTCCCCGATTACTTCCACTATTTCAGCGCCGAACTGCCGTTGAAGGCCTTCTTTCCCGCCCTCAATGAATGCCACCAGTTTTGGGTTAACCCGCAGCGAAAACCTGCGTTCATCGCCTATTGCCTCTATACCCTGCCTTAACATCGAAATGATCAGTTCCGGATCGTACGAGAGTGATTCACCGACTACTTTCCTGGCAACCTCCAGAACAAGTGCAAGCAGTTTTGGCTCTGCCTGCTCTACATACCTGGCCCTGGCATTCTTAGAAGCTTCAAGAATCTGTCCTGCCTGATCCACAAGGCTTTGAGCCTCATTGAGCCCTGTATGAAGCCCGGATTTGAAGCCTTCATCGAAACCTGCTTTCTCCGACTGCTTGCGATATTCAACGGCCTTCAATTCTGCGTTTTCAACGACAAGAGCTGCTTCTTTCTCAGCTTGCCGCCGTATGGCCAACGCTTCGTATCTGGCTTGCTCCAAAACTTCCTCACGGCCGGTTTCGAAAGGCTCGTCGTCCGCCTGGAAAGCAGGGATCCAAACAGACCCGCCAGTCTCTACCCTGAATACTCTAGACAATGATCTCGTCGCCTCCTCCCCTGCCCAGAATAATTTCACCCTGATCTTCAAGCCGCCGTATCAAACCGACAATACGTTGCTGAGATTCCTCCACATCGCGCAGCCTCACAGGCCCAAGGTAGTCTATGCTCTCTTTCAAGGCCTCCACGGCTCGCGACGACATATTCCTGAAAAACTTGCCTGTAACCTCTTCTGAAGCGTTTTTCAACGCAAGGGGCAGGTCTCTCGTCAAATCCACGTCGCGTAACAATCGCTGCATTGACCTATCATCAAGGTAAATAATGTCTTCAAACAGGAACATCCTCCGTTTTATCTCTTCAGCCAGATCAGGAGATTCCATATCCAAAGCGCCCAGGATTGTTCTTTCAGTTTGCCTGTCAACATTGTTGAGAATTTCTACAATGGCGCCGACCCCTCCGGCCTGAGTGTAATCCTGGCCAACCATGGAAAGTACTTTGCGCTCCAAAATGCGCTCTATTTCCTTAACCACATCAGGGCTTGTCCTATCCATCAAGGATATGCGCCTGGCTACTTCAACTTGAAGATCAGGCTCCAGAGATGCCAGAATCGCAGCTGACTGAGATGGTGACAAGTAGCTCAATACCAGCGCTATTGTTTGGGGAGATTCGCTTTCCAGGAAGTTTAGTATCTGCGCCCCATCAGATTTTCTGACAGTATCAAATGGCTTGACCTGTAAGGATGAAGTGAGCCTTGTCAACACAGTCTGAGCCTGGTCTGCTCCCAGCGCTTTTTCCAGAAGCTTCTTGGCATATTCGATGCCGCCTTCTTCCAGATACTCCTGGGCAAGGCACATATCGTTAAACTCCTCAAGTACCCTGTCCTTGACATCCTGTTCAACCCTGCGTCTGGAAGCGATTTCCAAGGTGAGCACATCGATGTCTTCTTCCCTTAAGTGCCTCATAACTTGCGCTGAGAGATCCGGCCCTAAAGTAATCAGAAGTATTGCCGCCTTTTCCCGGCCCGATAAGCCCGCAGTGTAAGTGCTCATTATCTCTCATCCTCCAAAAGCCACGACTTGACCAAGGTAGCAACAAGTTGCGGGTCTGTGCGGGCCAGCCTCTCAACGTTCTCCCGGCTCCTATGCCTTGCCATCAATTCGGGAGAAATTGAGGGAGCACTTTCCATGACAGGCAACGGCTCGATGGGTGCATCAAGTGCTGCTTCCCGCCGGCGCCTGGCTATCATTAGAATTACGGTTCCGGCAACCAGGGCTGCCGCAGCCGCAATAGCGTACACATAGATACGTGGAAAACTTTCAACCGGAGCAGGTGAATCATCAAACACTTGAGCCAGGCTGGTATCGAAAATCAGCCCTGTAACAGAGATTTGGTCTTGCCTGCCTGAATCCAGGCCCAATGCTGCGGTAACAGTCTCAGTAATCATGTCTCTTTCTGCTTCAACCAAGTCTTTGTTCACAACAACCGCCACTGAAAGTTTCTGAATTGCCCCAGGGATTATCATGGTCTCTGTGATTTTCTCGTTCACTTCGTAATTTCTAAGCACTTCAGTACGCTGGTACTGAGATTCGCCTTGCCCTGAAGCGGCGTAAGAAGGAACATCAAGAGCTCCTGCTTGTCCACCTGGGGGATTGCCCGTACCCTGGTAAGTCTCGCTTGTTTCCTGTGTGCTCCTGAGCACGCCGGGCGGTTCAGATTCATACGTGGTATCGATTATCTTGACTTGGTCCATGTTTAACTCAGCCCGAACCTGGCACACTGCGTTGCCCGGGCCAAGAACGGAAGTAAGCAGAGCCAGCAACCTGTTTTCCAATTCCCGCTCTGTAGCGAAGGTAAGTTCAATCACTGAGTTTATGGGTAGGTCAGCTTGTTCTCCGTGGCTGTAGGACATATCTTGGGACAGAAGCCTACCTGAAGCATCCACTACGGTAACATTGTCCGGAGTCAGCCCTTCCACCGCCCTTGACACAAGGTTCACAACCCCGCGGACAGAAGCAGGTGAAAGGCTTTGGCCGGGCCTGGTTTTTACCAAAACCGATGCAGTAGCCGCTTTTCTCTGGGACACGAAAACAGTATCCTCGGGCAATGCAATGTGGACCCGGGCATCCTCTACCCCTGACAATGCCTTGATGGTTCTGGTAAGTTCCCCTGAAAGGGCTCGTACGTATTGAACCCTCCGTTCAAAATCAGTCGACCAGATCCCGCTTGAGCCCACGGCCTCAAACCCCACAATCCCGGAAGACGGAAGCCCGAGGGTTGCCAGTGACAGCCTGGTTCTGTAAACCCTGTCTGCAGGAACCTTTATGGTGTGCCCGCTATCGGTTAGCTTGTAGGGCACGTTTTGCTTTTCAAGCTCGCTTACTATGGCGCCGGCGTCAACCGGGTCAAGATCGGACCAGAGAGTCTCATAGGTAGGGCCTTTTGCCGAATACATCACAAGGAAAAGCAATACTGCAAAGGCAACTGCGCCACCTGAAATGACTACTGCTTTTTGCGTTTTGTTCAATCCGGACCAGGTTCTCTTGACGCCATTGGCAACTGATGCCATGAAGTCTGGCATTGGTAATCACACCTACCTTTGAGGCCCATGTTACAGGGGCATTCTCATTATTTCCTGGTACGCTTCGATAGCCTTGTTCCTTACGGATATCACAAGATCCAAAGTAAGGCTGGCTTTCTCTGCCGCAAGAACTGCAGTGTGCATGTCGCGGGCGTTGCCCGTTGCCAGGTCAATTTGAGACGCCATCAGTTCTTGGTCCAGATTCTCCATGACACTGGATGCTTGTGCGAACAAGTGGTTGAAAGAAGTGTTTGGGCTTGAGCTAATATTGCGGTTATGTACGGTACTTGGCCTTGATGGCCCGGTAACCGGAAAAGGAACAAACCTGATTGACATTTGATTACCCCCCGAATTGCGACAACTCTCTTTTTCTGTAGAAGTGTCGCGCTTGCTTTCCTAACGCCCTCGCGTTTCACACAGGTTTTGGCTTCAAACTATACTCTGAACATGTCCAGGGCCTTCTGTATCATAGCTTTGGCTGCCTCAATGGCAGTTACGTTGGCTTCGTACGACCTTGCTGCCGCCATCATGCTAACCATTTCCGTGACAACGTCTACATTCGGGTAAGCCACATACCCGTCCCCATCTGCATCTGGATGCCCCGGAGAATAGACCTTGCGCAAGGGAGATGTATCTTCAACCACACCCGCCACGTGAACACCGGCGGGATAAGACGGCATCTGAGACGACAATACGCTTCTGAAAGAAAACCCGCTATTAGCCCTGGGCGAAAACACCGCTACCTTTCGCCGGTATGCATGCCCATTTTCCGTCCGGGTGCTTTCAGCATTGGCAAGGTTGGAAGCTATCACATCCAGCCGGAGCCTTTGAGCTGTAAGCCCTGACGCACTGGTTTCCATGGAAGAAAACACTCTCACCGGTTACCTCCTCCCTTCGGTAATAGCTTTTCTCAAGAGCGAAAACTGTGCGATTAGTTGCCGGGATACTGCCGTGTAGTACAAAGCATTTGCAGAAACTTCAGCCATTTCTCTGTCAATATCCACACTGTTGCCATCCGGAGTAACGCTGGACCTGTCCAAGGTGACGGCAGCTGTGCCCGGATATCCCTTTTGCACATGCAAAGGATTGGTAGCTGCAAGCCTCAAACGTGGTTGAATTGCTTCCCGCAAGTAGTCTTCAAAATCGAGCCTCTCTGCTTTGTAGCCAGGTGTCTCGCTGTTGGCAACGTTATTGGCCAGAAGCTCATGACGTAGCCATGCACCGCTAAGCGCCCGCTGCATAATGCCGGTTATGCCCATTTCAACCCCCCCTAAGAAACCAAAAACCTTCCGCAAGAAACCGGAAGGTTTGCTGAACAGTAGTAAAAACTACCGCGCTTTCGGTAGCCCGGCTATCATAATGAGGAAGATTATCTTCACCTTAGACCCGTGGCTTTGCGTCTCTGCCTTTTGGCAGATTTGCCCTTGTCGGTTTGCGGTAACATTTCCCTTATTTGGTCATCGAGTGACTCATTCGACACAAAAACACAAATTCCTTCTTGATATATCGAAAAAATGCGATTTTATCTTAATTTCTTGAGTTCATCCAGGAGTTTTGCGTTCAAAACCTTGATGTACGTTCCTTTCATACCCAGTGAACGGGATTCAATAACCCCTGCAGACTCAAACTTACGCAAAGCATTGACTATGACTGAACGGGTAATGCCGACTCTGTCTGCTACCTTGGAGGCAACAAGGCAACCCTCAGTGCCGCCAAGTTCTTCAAATATGTGTTTCATGGCGTTTAGCTCAGAGAACGACAAAGTTCCCAGTGCCACCTGCACTGCCGCACGCTGCCTGGTTTCTTCTTCAACACTCTCCTGGTTGTACCTTATCATCTCCATGGCAGCCACTGTAGCCGCATGCTCTGCGAGTATAAGATCCCCTGTCTTCAAACGTCCCGACGTTCGTCCTAGCACAAGGGTTCCAAGTCTGTCTCCACCGCCGACCACCGGCACTATTGTGGTAACCTTGTCCTTATACGGGCAATCTTGGTCATCTACGAACACACACTTGCCATTGTCATGCTGAACATTCGCTGCAGTGTCCCTGTACATATACAACCTTTCTGCGTACGGGCCCGGAAACTCGCTTTGTTTTAACACTTTGGTTTTCATCACAAGGCATTCAAAATCATCTACAAGCGAATAACCCAATATACAGCCTAGTTTGTCCAAAATGTAAACATTGCAGTCCAGTGAATCCCGGAGCACCCTTGCGCTTGCCTGAAAGTCCACTTCTGTTGCTGCAATCCTTAGTAATTGGTTCATTTTGCGTGTTTTCTCAAGCAATGTCTGCATTTCTACTCTCCCTTTCATGTATCGCCTACAGGATATACCTGGTCAGATCTCTGTTTGTCACCAGGCCCTCCAACCTATCCTGTACGTATTTTCTGTCAACTACCACTTTGCCCTGCAGCGTGTCGGGCGCTTCAAACAAGACCTCCTCGAGCAACTTCTCCATGACCGTGTGAAGCCGCCTGGCACCGATGTTCTCACCTTCCTGATTCACTGCAAACGCCATTTTTGCAATTTCGGTTATGCCATCCGACGTGTATTCAAGGCAAACCCCGTCTGTCTTCAGCAATTCTCTGTACTGGCGGGTGAGCGAGTTCTCAGGTTCAGTCAAAATTCTGACGAAATCCTCTTCTTCCAGTGCATCCAGCTCAACTCTGATAGGAAAACGGCCCTGAAGTTCAGGAATTAGGTCTGAAGGCTTGCTTACGTGAAAAGCCCCCGCTCCTATAAACAATATGTGGTCTGTTCTTACCGGGCCATACTTGCTGACCACGGTGGTTCCCTCGACTATAGGAAGCAGATCCCTTTGAACCCCTTCACGTGAAACATCCGGCCCTGCACCCTTTTCCCTTCCGGCAATCTTATCAAGTTCATCAAGAAACACTATTCCTAACTTCTCGCACCGCCTTATTGCTTCTGAAACGATAGTATCCTGGTCAACAAGCTTGCTTGCTTCCTCTTGTGCCAGGAGTTTCCGTGCTTCCCTTACCGGAACTCTCCTTTTCTTGGTTCGCCTGGGCAGCAACCCTCCGAAAAGGTCCTGCATATTCAGCTCCATTTCTTGCATACCGAGGCCGTCGAAGAACTCTACCCTGGGAGCGCTTGTGTCTTCCACTTCAATTTCAAGCTCTTCATCTTCAAGTTCTCCGTCTTTGAGCTGTTGGCGAACCAGTGTTCTTTTTGCACGGGCCTGGCGAAACTTTTCACCGAAATCATCGTCATCGTCATCATCATGGTCTGGTGGCACAGGGTTAAATAGCATTTCAAGGGGGTTCGGAGCCACCCTCCGCCTCTTGGGCATAGGGCACAGTAATTCAACAAGCCTTTCTTCTGCCAATATCTCAGCCCTGCCCTGTACGTTTTCAAGACTTTCTTTTCTGACCATGCTCACAGCGCTCTCCACAAGGTCTCGGACGATTGAATCCACATCACGGCCTACATAACCTACCTCAGTGAATTTAGAAGCTTCCACTTTCACAAAGGGTGCATTTACAAGTTTGGCCAGCCTCCTGCAGATTTCAGTTTTTCCGACCCCTGTAGGGCCGATCATAAGAATGTTTTTGGGAATAATATCTTCCTGGAGATCGCCTACTACTTTTTGCCTTCTCAACCTGTTCCGGAGCGCCACGGCGACGGCACGCTTGGCCTGGCTCTGTCCAACTATATATTTATCCAGTTCCGCCACTGTCTCGCGAGGAGTCATGTCTTCCATACCACACCATCCCTCATGAATCAGGCAATATGATTATCCTAATTCTTCGATAACAATGTTGTCATTAGTATATATGCATATGGATGCCGCTATCTTCAAAGATTCCCTGGCAATGGAAGCTGCATCCATATCAGTAAACTTCATGAGAGCCCTGGCAGCTGCCGTTGCGTATGCACCTCCGGAACCTATAGCCAACACCGGTTCATCAGGCTCTATAACCTCACCGGTACCCGAAACAAGGAGCAGGTGGTTCTTATCCATACAAAGCAGCATTGCCTTTAGTTGCCTGAGGATCCTGTCAGTACGCCACTCCTTAGCCAGGTTAACGGTGGATTTCAAGAGGTCGCCCCTTGTTTCTTCCAGGTATCCCTCCAGTTTGTCAAACAGCGTCAGAGCATCTCCCACTGACCCGGCAAAACCGGCAACCACTGAATTCTTGTATATCTTTCGTACCTTCCTGGCAGTGGATTTCAGGATAGTCTGATTTGCTTCAAGAGTAACCTGGCCATCCCCGGCCATTGCTGCCTTTCCCCTTGCCCTAACGGCCAAAACAGTGGTACTCCGGATGCGCGGCTCACAATCGCCAGTCATGTTTTCTCGCCCCTTTCAGAATCACTCCGGCCCATGCCAGAGCCGCCTTCCATCTGGCCCATATGAGCCCTTGGGTGGGCATTTCTGTATACTTGCCTTAATCGCTCAGGCATGACATGAGTGTATATCTGGGTGGTCTTGATACTTGAATGTCCAAGCATGTCTTGAACCGAACGAAGGTCGGCGCCGCCTGACAGCAGATGCGTTGCGAAAGAGTGCCTGAGCGTGTGGGGTGAACGCCCATCAGGATCAAGCCCGGCAAGCAAGAGATACTTGTGAAGTACCCGCCGGATGGATCTGACAGACAACCTGCCTCCCCGCTTATTAAGAAAAAGGGGCTTTCTCATCACAACAAAGCCATGGTTCTCTTGAGTTTGCGCTTTACCCTCCAGGTAAGGGCGGCCCTTGTCAAGATAACTTCCAAGCGCATCCAAAGCCATTGAGCCCAGCGGCACAAACCTTTCCTTATCGCCTTTGCCCATTACCTGCACAAACCCTAAAGAGTAGTCAATGTCCCCGATATTGAGTTTCGCCAGTTCGCTGATACGCAGGCCTGCCCCATACAGCAATTCAAGGATGGCGCAATCTCGTTTACCAAGGGGAGTGCCGGTATCAATCACTCCTATGATACGAGCTACTTCATCTCGAGAAAACACTTTGGGCAGGTAGCTATGGGTCTTTCTCGAGGATACTCCCCTGGCCGGATTTTCCTTAACCGCACCTCTGCGTGTTAAGAAACGGCAAAAACTTCTTACGGTAGAAAGTTTCCTGGAAATTGTGGCCCCTTGGTAATTCTGTCTTCCCAAATACACAGCAAATTTGTGAATATGTCCGGGCTCAATGTCAGCAGCCGCCATATTTTCAGGTTGCTTGCCAGTGGTTTCCCCTGATAGGAAATGGAAAAACTGGCCAAGATCCTGTGAATAAGATTGAACAGTGTTAAGGCTCTGGGTCTTTGATACACTGATTTCCACAAGGAAATCTTCCTTCAATTGAAGAAGCGAGTACGTCATCAAACCGCCTTCCTACTGAATAATCCAATGAGCAGCCAAAACTCTGCACGTGCCTATATTAACACTAGCTTTGGCACGTATCAACTAGTTTTCAAAATATTCTTAGATTTTCTCAGAGTACTTGCAATCGGGATTTCCGCACCGGTATTCTTTAGACTTGTTCCTGGCCTCAACAAGGAAAGCCCCGCACACCGGACAGCTCTTGCCGGGAACAGGCCTGTACCATGAGACAAAGTCGCACTTGGGATAGTTTGAACAACCAAAGAATACCCTGCCCTTTCTGGATCTTCGAACCACAATGTCACCCCTGCACCGGGGGCATAAGGCGCCTGTTTTTTCCAAAAATGGCTTTGTGTTTTTGCAGTCCGGATACCCTGAACAAGCAATGAATTTGCCGTACCTGCTCCGCTTTACCACCATTGGGCGCCCGCACTTGTCGCAGTCGACCCCGGCAGGCTCATCCTGAATCTTCACCCGTTCTATACTTTCTTCAGCCTTTTCTATCTGTTTGCTGAAAGGCTTCCAAAACTCGTCTATGACCTGGTTCCACCTGGATAAGCCTTCTTCTATGGCGTCCAATTTCTTCTCCATTTCAGCTGTAAAACCCACATCCACGATGGACGAAAAATGCTTCCTGAGAATCGAATCAACAAGGCGTCCAAGTTCAGTTGGTATCAGGCGCCGCCTTTCTCGATTGACATAATCCCTTTCAGTTAGGGTGGCAATAATCGGAGCATAAGTGGAAGGCCTTCCGATTCCGTTTTGCTCAAGCGCTTTGACCAGGCTGGCTTCTGTATATCTCTGAGGCGGCTCAGTGAAATGCTGTAGAGGATCAATGCTCTTAAGCGCCAGGTGTTCATTTTCGGAAAGAGGTATAATCTCCTCCTGGCCCTCTGAAACGGTATCTTCGCCTTCTTCATATAACCTGGTAAAGCCTGGGAATCTCAGCCGTGACCCGGTTGCCCTGAAAATGTGCTTATTAGCTGCAACGTCACATGTCACAGTATCATAGACAGCGGGAGACATTTGGCTCGAGACGAACCTATCCCATATGAGCGTATAAAGTTTGTGTTGATCAGGCGTCAAAAAGGGCTTGATTTCTGCAGGCATCCGTAGAACGGCTGTAGGCCTTATTGCCTCGTGGGCTTCCTGCGCTCCGGGCTTTGCCTTCCCCCGCCTGCCTTTGCCTATGTATTCTTTGCCATACTTGGTTTCAATGTACCGCCTTGCCTCCTTAACGGCTACAGGAGAAACCCTTGTGGAATCAGTTCTCATATAAGTTATAAGGCCTGCGTAACCGCGTTTCCCCAGTTCCACTCCTTCGTACAGCGTTTGTGCAACCCTCATTGTTTTTCTCACGGGAAACCCCAGTTTTCTGGAGGCTTCCTGCTGAAGCGTGGAAGTAGTAAAAGGGAACGGAGGGTTTTTGCGCCTTTCTTTCGGCTTTACCGAAATCACAATAAATGCTGCGCCATTGATCCCTTCAAGAACCACGTCAACATCTGAACGGTTCTTGAGTTCACGCTTCTTCCCATCAAACCCGAAATATTTGGCTTTCACCGTGCCTTTTTCGCCTTCCAGCAGAGCTTCAATGGTCCAATACTCCTCAGGTTTGAAGGCCTCGATTTCTATTTCCCTGTCTACAATGATCCTGAGCGCCGCCGACTGCACCCTGCCTGCCGACAGGCCTGGCCTTATTTTTTGCCACAGCAAAGGGCTCAGCGTATAACCTACCAGCCTGTCAAGTATGCGCCTTGCCTGCTGAGCATCAACCAGGCTCTGTTTCACCGGCACAGGATTCTTGAAAGCATCACTTACGGCATTCTCAGTTATTTCGTGAAACGTGACCCTTTGAGCTTCTTGAGGATCAATGTCGAGAATGCGGCACAAGTGCCAGGATATTGCTTCTCCTTCCCTGTCAGGGTCAGTAGCCAGATAGATACCTGACGCTTTCTTGGCAGCGCTTTTCAGTTCTTTGATTATTTTTCCCTTACCCCTAATGGTTATATATCTCGGTTCGAATCCGTTTTCGGTGTCCACTCCCAGTTGACTCTTGGGAAGATCACGTACATGGCCCATAGATGCTTTCACATCATATTTGGACTTCATAAATCGTGATATAGTTTTTGCTTTTGTTGGAGACTCAACAATAATTAACGGGCGATTTGACTGTTTCTTCATAATCTTGATTTCCCACCTTCTTATGTGCTCAACTTCTGCCCGACAGATGTTGTGACATATTTACCACCTGAAAGTGATTTCACAAACCCCTTCACCTCAAGGGATGAAAGCAACGACATTATCCTGTATACCGGCACCTGGTTGAGGTTGTCGCAAATATCTTCGATTGATTCCCACTGCGTTAAACAGTTTAGCACAAGCGACTCCTCCAGGGTTAAGTTCTGCGTCGATTCATCCACTTCCGGTTGTGGAACATATTCATTGTCTTTTCTGAGAAAGGATAGCACATCTTCAGCACAGGTTACCAGATATGCGCCTTCCTGAATGAGGCGGTTTGCCCCCTGGCTTGCATTGGATCTGACACTGCCGGGTACCGCCATTACAGGACGCCCTTGCTTAAGAGCCCAATCCGCTGTAATAAGAGCTCCGGATCTCTGCCCTGCTTCTATCACAACAACTCCCAACGACAAACCTGAGATCAACCTGTTCCTTTCCGGGAAGTGCCATGGTTTCGGGCCTGTGCCTGGCAAATACTCAGACACCAAAGCACCTGCTGAGGGAATATCATCATAAAGGGCCCAATTGGATTTGGGATATACCTGGTCGACCCCCTGGCCAAGACATGCGACAGTCCTCCCGCGGGCCGTTAAGGCCGCTTTGTGAACACACGTGTCAATTCCGTAAGCCAGGCCTGAGACAATTGTCACTCCTGCTGCAGCAAGTTCAGTGGCTATCTCAACTGCAATGGATTTTCCAACGCCGGTAGGTTTTCTTGTTCCAACTATGGCCACTGCTATCCTGTCGCTTGGAAACAAGCAACCTCTCACAAAAAGTACACGCGGGCAACCGGGCACCCTTCTCAGATTCTCCGGATATTCAGGGTCATCAAAAGCGATTATCTTTATACCTTGCTCCCGGCATGATTCAATCAGAGATTCAGCCTTCCTAACAAGGTTATCACAAGGTACTTCCCCTTGGCCCTTCCGGTTTCGGTAGTGATACGTTTCAAGGTAACCGGCTAGTTTACGTAATGAACTGGTCAAGAATCAACACACCTCTGGCAGTTATTTTACAACCGCTGAAATTAAAGTCAAATTCTGCCATATCACAGCAAGAGCGTAGCACATTTTGATGAAAAAGAAAACCCGCCACACAATTTTTGGCGGCCTGTATTTATCATGTTCCTGCATATGGTCTGATTTGGCATATGTCGAACACTCATAACCCTATCAGTTAACGGGAATCATTAGGAACTGGAGCATACTTACCGGGCTCACAAGGATGGAGAGTGATTAGGCTTTTGAAGGTTCCAAAACCCTGGAGGAAAATACGCAACTTGATATTTCCTCGAAGGGGGCGTTCAGAGAGGGTTAGTTTCTCCCTGGGAGAACGCCCAGCCAAAAAGCCCGAAGAGCCTCGGCCAAAACAGCACGGCAAATCATGGTCAAAGAATCTTGATTCCAACGTGGAACAGCTGAAAAGGGTATTCCACTTACCGGATTCATCGGATGTTGTCATCAGAGAAGTATCCTGTGCATATCCAAAGGCCCGGGTGGTAATTGCCTTCATAGAAGGCCTGGCGCATTCAGACAAAGTCCTAATGTCTGTACTTCAGCCTCTTATGCTTCTTTCTTCTATAAGAGAGCATCATGAAAGCAAAACCGGAGATCCTGTTGCCCAGATCAAAGACGCTCTGCTTGCAAGTGGCCAGGTCGAAGTAAAACGTACTATAGACGAATCAGTTGAGGCCATGGTCGCCGGCGACACAATTGTGCTCATACAAGGCCAGGACAGAGCGCTTACAGTCGAAACCAAAGGTTGGGAGCATCGGACCGTTCAACAAGCGGTAAGTGAACGAATAGTGCGCGGGCCGCAGCAAGGTTTTGTTGAAGTTCTCAGAGTAAACACGGCCCTTTTGCGTTCAATGATTAGATCGCCGGATTTAGTAGTCGAGAACATTGAAGTTGGGCGCAGAACCAAGACCCAATGCGCCATTGTCTACATGGAAAGCATAGTCAATGAGAAACTGACGACCGAAATCAGGCGGAGAATTGGGTCATTGGATGTTGATGCCGTCTTGAGCAGCGGCAAGTTAGAGCAACTCATCGAGACCAGCCATAGCCTGCTTCCGACGATAATCAGCACTGAAAGGCCAGACAGAGCCGCTCACTTCATCCTGGAAGGGGCCATTGCAATTTTGGTGTCAGGCGATCCCTTTGCGTTACTGGCCCCTGTCACCATTTTTGCCTTTCTTCATAGCCCGGAAGATCATTATGTCCGCTGGCCATATGGCAACATGCTGAGGTTGATTCGGGTTCTGGCGCTGCTCATAGCCGTTCTTTTGCCCGGGACTTATATCGCAATTACAAACTATCATCCCGAAATGATCCCTCCGGTTCTCCTCTTTTCCCTTGCTGCAGCCAGGGAAATGGTCCCGTTGCCGCTGCCTTTGGAAGTTATGCTCATGTATTTCGGATTTGAACTCATACGGGAAGCGGGAATCAGAATACCTTCCCCGTTTGGGCCGACCATAGGCATCGTAGGCGCCCTTCTCGTTGGAGAGGCGGCCGTATCCGCTTCACTGGTAAGCCCCATCATGGTGATAGTCATAGCCATAACCGGAGTAGCTTCTTTCACTATCCCCAATCAGGAAGTAGGAATGCTCATTCGCGTAGCAACGCTTATATTCATCATTGTCGGGTCGTTACTTGGGCTCTTCGGAATAGTCGCCACCATGTACGCAGTATTTTGCAGGCTGTTTTCTTTAACCAGCCTGGGAGTTCCCTTCTTTGCACCTGTAGCTCCAAAGCAACCTGCCGCTGCTGACATTCTTACCGTTGGCCCATCCTGGACAATGGAGACCAGGCCTGTGTTTTTGAGGCCCAAAGATACACGTTCCCAACCCGGCATAGCCAGGCAATGGGATATAGATTCGCTACAAGAAGAACAGGAGCGTAATTCCAAATGAGCGCTCCCAAAGGCCCGAAAATCAGGGCAGCTCAATTTGACGTGCTAAAACTGGGCCATCTTGAATCAAATCAGGTGTCAGTAATGCTCGGGTTTCTGCTCGCCACAAAAGTGTTTCTAACTCTTCCTTCTTACGTTACCGTTAAGGCAGGAACCGGCGCATGGATTACTATAGCCATCTCGGCGGCCCTTGCATCAGCTGGCCTGTGGGGGTGGGTTAAATGGTCACAGGCCACCGGGGGCCTGGGGTTTGCACCTTCCTTAAGGATTACGCTGGGCAGAACGCTTGGAGATTTGACAACTCTGGCGATAACCATATATTTCCTGCTTGTAACATCGTTTAGCGTTAGGGTATTCGCCGGAGGCGCGGTAATTGGCCTTTTGCCGGAATTTCCCATTGAAATACTCATAGCGATTGTAATCTCCTCTGCAATATACGCAGCATGGCTGGGCCTGGAACCTGTAGCAAGAGCTGCGCTCTTCTTTTTTCCTATTATCGCCATATCAATTGTCCTTGTCGGCCTGGGATCTTACAGGCTTTTCGATATTCGCCATCTGCATCCTGTATTCGGCATGGGCATCCCTGTGATACTGAAAGAGTCTGTAGTTCAGATAGGCATATTCGGAGGGATTTCTGTCACTGCAATCTTCAAGTCATACCTCAGAAACCCAGGTTGTCTTCCAAGCACAGCCTACAAGAGCCTCACTACATCAACAATATTCATGATCGCGTCTGTTGTGATAGTATCGGCAACCCTTCCTTACCCCGAGAACACCAGGCCGGTTATTTCTCTTGGAGTAATTGCACGTGCAGTATACTTGGGGCGCTTTCTTCAAAGAATCGAAGCCCTGTTCACATTTACCTGGTTCTTCGCCTCGGCGGTTCACGCCAGCGTGTGTTACATGGTAAGCCTGATCTTGCTGGGGCAGCTTATGAATACTCGAACTTACAGGCCTCTGGTACCAGGTGTTGGGTTGCTTACCTTTGGCATTGCGGCCTTGCCAAGTTCAATCCTGTCTGCAGGAAGGTTCCTGTCTGCAGTGTACACTTCCATGGGGTCAATAAGCGTAGTCTTGGGCCTGATATTGTATTTTGTTGCACAAATAAGAGG
>DUTL01000160.1 GCA_012842105.1 Candidatus Fermentithermobacillaceae bacterium
AAGGTGCTAGGATTCAGCGTTATACCTGCGTTGGGCAACGAGTTGCGGAAGGTGATGGCGTAAGCGTTGTTGACTTAGAAGGTTTCATTTGCGCCTGGGTCGAATCGAATCATTGTCGGAGTTGGCCTGACGATTGCCGGGCCTTGTTGTTTTTGCCGTTTTTTCGTGCTGACGAAATATTCTAACGGAGAGGACTTGGAGGTCAAGATAATGAAGATTCTTGGAAACTTGCTTGAAGCAATAGGCAACACCCCAATGGTTAGGTTAAATCGTCTGCCAGGCGCTAAGAGCGCCGAGGTAGTTGTCAAACTTGAGTTCCTCAATCCCGGCGGAAGCGTAAAGGCCCGTTCTGCCTGGGGAATCATCAGCGAGGCCGAACAGAAGAACTTGCTTGGGCCGGATTCCATCATCGTAGAATCAAGCAGCGGCAACCAGGGAATTTCCCTGGCTCTGATAGGAGCGGTCAAGGGTTATAAAGTAGTCGTCTTTATGCCTGAGACTATGAGCAGCGAACGTCAGAAGATCCTCGAAGCTTACGGCGCCGAGGTGGTTTTGACTCCTGCAGGCAATGACATGAAGAAGACTTTTGAAACAGCCAAGAATATGGCGGAAGAATTCGCGGCGTCTAATCCCAATGCTTTTCTCTCAAGGCAGTTTGATAATGAAGCCAACTCCCTGGCTCATACGAAGACAACTGCAAAGGAGATTCTTGAACAGACAGGCGGGAAGATTGATGCGTTTGTTTCGGGAATAGGCACGGGAGGCACTATTACAGGCACAGGACGGGAACTCAAAAGGATGGTTCCGGGTGTCAAAATAATTGCGGTTGAACCCGCCCGCGCATCCTTATTCCATGGGGTTGAGGCGGGAATACATGTTCAGGAAGGTATTGGCGACGGGATTTTTCCCGGGATACTTGATAAGTCAATACTTGACAGATCAATACTGGTGGATGACGCTGACGCTATTCGGTGTGCCCGCCGTCTTGCCAGGGAAGAAGGAATCTTCTGCGGAATTTCCAGCGGTACTAACGTATATGGCGCCTTGAAGGTTGCTCGCGAGATTGGGCCCGGGCACACAGTTGTCACTTTGATTCCCGATGGGGGAGAGAAGTACCTGAGCACTCCCCTGTGCAGAGAGTAGGGGCCGTGTCGAGACCATCTTGTGCTTATGTTGCCGGACAATGATTTTGTTGAGCCTCGTTTCGCTATTCAGGGCCGTCTTGCGGGCCAGCCCTCTGCGGCCGGAAACTCCGCGTGATGTCTAGAAGCTATGTAGGTTATGCAAAAAAGTTATATGAAAACCTAGCATTGTTGCCAGGTTTTCATAGACTTTGGTTCCGATACTTGTTCCATTACTCAGTTCCATTGAAGATTCCATAAGTTCCTTTTGTGTAGCATTGGATCTGCAAATGTAATGCATAATTCAGCGGCCTAATTCTCTTGTTTGGCGACAAATCTTTCGCATATGCGAATGCTGCTCCAGATTGCAATCACACTTCCAAAGGCAATGGTTCCGAGCCTTCCGCCAATTCCTCCAATACAGGGGGCCCCCCAGACAAACATCAGCCCTGCAATAGCGCCGGCTAATGCCATGACCCATTCGTTAGGAATTCGGGCCCGGGTAGACATGCCTGCGTATGAGCCACACGCACAGGCCACTGCAAGAGTTCCTCCGATCTCAGGGAACAGGGCGGGCAGAATCAGCCCACCTGCAACGCTGACGATACCGCTTCCCATAACGGCGCCGTGCTTGAGCCTGGTGTTGACAACATATGAGGTTTCTGCGGCGATAACAGTCACCAGCACGATATATTTGCCTGTGGGCCAATCCGGCACCGAAGCGGCAAGCATCTTGTTGCCTGTCACCAATGTTGCTATGGTGCAACCTGCTGCCGCCATGGCGCCGAGTTTTCCGCCGAAACCGTTCATGGTTTCTTTTGCAAGCACGAATATGATGCCTGCTATTGCTGAAGCCAGCAGCAGATATGGGTATGGCATCTATAAAGGT
>DUTL01000161.1 GCA_012842105.1 Candidatus Fermentithermobacillaceae bacterium
TATACTTTTACCAGGTCGATGTCATAGTACTGGCATGTAAGCACCTGGCAAAGGTGAAGTGGGAATGCAAAATACGCCACAAAACTCGCGCCGTAAATCACCTTCACCAAATGCTGTTTTGTATTTTGCAAGCGTGATTTACGGCGCGAGTTTTGTGGCGTATTTTGCATCCCCACTTCACCTTTGCCAGGTGCTTACATGCCAGTACTATGACATCGACCTGGTAAAAGTATACAAAGCGTACTGGCCTGTGTTACTTTCAGTGGCAGCGGTCATGGCCGTATATGCAGTGATTGCCACCAAACTCATTTAGTCTTGAGCCTCGCTGAGAAGCAGCTGCATTTGCCTGGCATTAATCGCAGCCTGGCCCTGGTGGCAATTATTGAACAGAATATATGCATCGTCGCTGTTGTGCACCATTTGCCGGATCTTAGGTGCCCACCAGTTCAGTTCATCTTGGTTGTACAGGTAGTCATACCTCTCCCAGGCTTCTTTGTGTTTGAACCACTTGGCGGCGTTTCTTCCGTGAAACCTTAGATAACTCAATTCTGAGGTTACCACCGAAACCCTGGGGAAAAGGCCTTTCAGGGAAGGCTCGTCTACGCAGCAAAATCCGATCCCCCGGTTCCTGAGAAATCCATACACTTCATCTCGCGCCCACAGATTGTTCCTGAATTCAACCACTATTTTTGTGTAATCCAGCCTGTCCGTTAGGGACAGTACATAACCGGAATTGCTTTTGGAAGGCTTGAACGACCAGGGGAACTGAAACAAAATACAGCCGAGTTTCCCGGATTCGAGCATTGGCAATACACCTTGGCGGAATGTTTCAAATTCCCCGGCCAGGAGGGGTTCCTGCGGGATCTCATGGGTCATTGTCCTGTGAGCCTTTACTGTAAACCTGAACGTACCAGGTACTTTGGCTGCCATGGCTCTCATTGTATGAGGCATGGGTTGCCTGTAATATGTGAAGTTGAGTTCCACACAATCAAAATGTTCTGAGTAGAAGGAGAGAAAATCACTTGATTTCATTCCCTGAGGATAAAACACTCCCCTCCAGTCAGAATAACTAAAACCGGACGTTCCCACGTATAACATGATAGCCCCTCCCCCAATTCGCTACGCCGTAAACGGCCTCGGGCAACTGGCTTAGCCTGGGATGCACCTGCCGGTATTCCTGCTAGGCCACAAAACAGGCTGTTATTCCCCGGTGATATATATCTCGTGAGGCCTCTTCCAGCTGAAAATCTCCTCTTCCTTGAAAAAGAGATCTATTTCCTTCCTCGCTGATTCAAGTGAATCTGAGCTGTGAACCAGGTTGTTGGAAATATCCAGCCCAAAGTCGCCGCGTATGGTACCCGGCAGGGCTTCAGCCGGATTGGTAGCGCCCATTGTTTTCCTCACCACGCTGACGGCAGACGGCCCCTCCCATACCATTGCAACTACAGGGAGGGAAGTTATGTACTGAATCAACCCGTTAAAAAACGGCTTCCCCACATGAGCTGAATAATGACGTGTTGCGAGTTCTTCATCAATCCAGATCATCTTGAGCGCCGCAAGCCTCAAACCCATTGCCTCAAGCCTGCCTATTACCTCACCTGTCAATCCCCGTGCAACTGCATCAGGTTTAGCTAACACAAGAGTTCTCTCAGTCACTGGTTCGTCTCCCCTTACAGATTAATTCTTCTATGATTATCTTTAATATACCTCATGCCGGGCCCCAACATATTGGCAATTGCGACACGGCCATCATTATTCTTGCCGGCGCACGTTTTCCAACCACCTGCCTTTACCACAAAGTCTATCAGAAAAAGATTAGACCCTGCGCTATTCCACTCACGCAGGGCCTACTCTTTTAGCGTTCCGTCCTCATCTGAACCTACAATATGCCATCACCTTTCCCGTAGTATTTTGGCTAACTGACCGCTTCTACGGATTTTACAAGAACTCCTCGTTTCACTTCTGTTGCCGTTACTGATGTTGCTCCGAATTTCTTGACTATGGCCTCCATTGCAACCCAGGGATCAACGTGATCTCCACAAGTAAACACGTCAACAGCGGCGTAACCTAGCTCAGGCCACGTGTGAATTGCCAGGTGTGATTCAGAAATAACCACTACACCGCTAATCCCCTGGGGCGAAAACCGGTGGAAGGTTGTTTCTAACACTTCCGCTCCGGCGGAGAGAGCCGCACTGACCAAGATCTCTCGGATCCTCTCGAGGTCA
>DUTL01000162.1 GCA_012842105.1 Candidatus Fermentithermobacillaceae bacterium
CTGAGCTCGTTGTTCCACGCCCAGTAGATTACTTCGGGGAAATCACCTGGCCTGTGGACCCAGGCGGCAGGGAGTTCAACCGTGGTCTTGCTGATGAGAAAGAAAGGTTCCCAACCGTACTCCTGGAGAAACTCAAGATCGTCCGGGTCGATGTCAAATGACTTAGGTTCGAATCTTATTACGGCATCCACCATGGGCAAGAAACGCCCGGGGACCTTGTACCATCCGTCTTCCCAATGCACATAAGAGGGATTCGCAATCAGGGGACTAAGGCTCGAGAAGCACCGGGGCTCCTGCATCCAGTCGTTGCCTAAACGCATCGTAACGGCTCTCACGTTTTGGGGATTGTGTTGTCCCGAGTCTGAGAGTTTGGCTTCAAGAAGACACTTCCTGAAAAGCTCCACCGCACGTGCATCGGTTACCTCAATCGGGGCCGTGGCATCCAACCGAAGTGCAGTGATATTTTCTGCTACCGTTGTGAGCGGCAGTTTCAGAGGGCCGCTTTGTTCTTCGCCTGCCTTCGGGACACATCCCGCGCAGGCCCAGATGACACCCATCGTCAGGAACCCGCAGAGAACGTAGGGAAGCAAGCGGTTCTTGCCCATGTTTGTCTCCTCCCCCAATTGTACACGAATGCATTGGATCTTCCACATAGAAGGCCGCTGTGATTGAGCCTCTGGTTCCTTCTTCCAAATAGGAGGGCTTCCTTTTCCGAAGGTGGTCTCAAGGCTTACATACCCGTGGGATTCACGGGGCGTAGTTGGGCCAAGAATAGGCCCTCCCTGCGAACCAGGTTTTCGCACCCTGGTTTCCCGGAGAGGGCCTTTTTTGGTGACTGGATATTGTCATTTCTGATAGCGGCCGGTGTTATTCTATGTGTGCCTATTCCGTTTCTTCAGGCAGAACCAGGTTGAGAACGATTCCAACTATGGTGGCCAGGCTTAGGCCTTCAAGTTGGATGAATCCCAGATTGATTACAGCCGGGTTGTTTTCGCCTAGAACCGACATCATCCCAATTGTCAAGACAAATGCTGCAATCAACATATTCCTTCCGCTTGAGAAGTCAATCTTGTTTTCTACCATGACGCGCATTCCGATAGAGGCAATCATTCCGAAGAGTATGATTGAGATTCCGCCCATTACAGGTTCCGGTATGGTAGAAAGAAGAGCCCCGAATTTGCCGAAAACCGACATAAGTATGGCGAGTACCGCTGCAACTCTGAGCACTGCAGGGTCATATACTTTGGTGACTGCCAGCACTCCTGTATTCTCACTGTAAGTGGTATTTGACGGCCCGCCAATCAAGCCGGCTAATGCCGTTGCCAGCCCGTCGCCTAGCAAGGTTCTGTGGAGGCCGGGATCTGTAATGTAATCCTGTTTTACCGTTGCCCCGATTGTGGTGATATCGCCGAGGTGCTCTACCATCGTCACTAGCGCAATAGGTGCAACCATGGCAATTGCATCCCATGAGAACTTGGGTGCCATGAACCGGGGAAGAGCCAGAATCTGTGCGTCGATTATGGGTTGTACTTTTACTAACTTAAAGAAGAAAGACGCAGCATAGCCTGTGCCTACGCCCAGCAGGATAGGGAGGCTCTTGAAGAGCCCTTTGCCGAATACGGTTACCAGGGCTACAGTCACCATGGCAATGAGGGCGACTCCCCAGTGGCTCTGGGCCATTCCATAGGCAACAGGTGTCAGAGTTAAACCTATAGTGATGATAATGGGGCCGATAACTACCGGAGGCAAGAGCCTCTTCATGATATCAGCGCCGAATAGTTTGATCAGCCCTGACGCCAGGACGTATACAAGCCCTGCGACAAATATGCCGCCTGTGGCATAGGGAAGGCCTGCATTGGGATTGCCCGGGGTTGCGTACACCGCCTTGACTCCCAGTATTGCAGGTATAAAAGCGAAGGAACTCCCAAGGAATACAGGTACCTTTTTCTTTGTGAGCATGTGGAAAAGCAGGGTTCCGGCACCTGCCGAAAAAAGCGCGACTGAGATATCAAGGCCTGTTAGAAAGGGTACTAAAACTGTGGCTCCGAACATGGCGAGGGTGTGCTGAAAACCGAACAAAATGCGTTTGGACCAATCAGGCTTCATGTTTTTTCCTCCTTAATACCGGGCTCGCTGGCACGGTTTAATTAAGTACGGGTCTTTGATTTGGTTGCTACAATACACTGCAATCTATTACCCATTCTACCTAAAGACGTGATTTCCTCTAATTCGGAAGAATATCGCAGGAACCGCTATTAGTCAACAGCAAAAAGATGATAGTCCGCTGTATACGATATTTGCCCGCCTCGCCGGGCTAGAGGGCCGTCACGTTTCTAAGAGAATCGTATGCCTGAGAGATGGCGATCCATGTGGCGCGCATAAGAGTATAATACAACTGCCATCTCGAGGAATACTACGACCATGAGCGATATATTTGTGCCCAAGGTTGTGTTTGTCACAAAGTCAGCCATTAGTTATGAGGCTTGTGAGAAACTGGTGGATGCATTTCGCGAGGCGGGTTCAATAATCATCAGAGGAAGCCCGAGGTTGCCCCGTGGCCTGGATCCGCGATCTAAGTACGTTAGGGCCAAGTCAATCGTGGTGCTTTCGGCAGATAAATCTCACTCCTTTCTAAGATGCAAGCCCAGCGCCGATTTCCAGATTAACCTGGTAAGAGGGTGCCCTGGATTCTGTGAGTACTGCTACTTGCAGACTACAATGGGCCCTGCACCGTATATAAGGGTCATGGTCAACGTTGATGATATTTTGGACCGGGCCAGGCAAGTATGTTTAGAGCGTCTCCCTGAGGAAACCACTTTTGAGGCAGCTGCCGTGTCAGACCCGGTACCTGTTGAGCGATACACAGGCTCCCTTAGGGCTGCAATTGAGTTTTTCGGCCGTGAGGGTTTGGGCGCCCGGTTGCGCCTGGTCACCAAGTTTACTGATATTGATAGCCTGGTTGGTATTGCCCACAACGGATCAACCAGGATCCGGTTCAGCCTGGAGGCTGACGAGTTTCACAAGCGCTTTGAGAGGGGAATGCCGTCCACAGGCAGAAAGGTCCAGGCCGCAAAGAAACTGGCAGCTGCAGGTTATCCCATCGGGTTCTTGATTGCCCCTGTGTTCCTGGAAAGAGGCGTCGAACCGTACAAAAGGTTGGTTATGAAGCTCAGAGGCAATTTTTCGGATGGGCTTCCTGATGATACTACGTTTGAATTCGTTTCTCACAGGTTCACTGAGCGGGCCAGGGCGTTAATTCTGTCCCGGCACCCTGATACCAGCCTGCCCATGTCTGAAAAAGGGCGGCAACTCAGGACCGGACAATTCGGCTACCAGAAATATGTATATCCCAGGGGTGAGCTCAGACAGGTCAAACAGGAGATAATTAACACAGTAAGAGAGATCCTGCCAGAGGGCAGGATCGACTATTTTGTGTAATATTGATGCCCGAAGGCGGTTCCCTTTGAACATTATCTCGTTAGAGCATTATCCTAGAACGATATTACCTTGGAATACGATTCCATGTGAAACTCCATGTGAAATCCGAATGCTATTCTTTCCACCGGTAAAAATCCCTTGACGGATC
>DUTL01000163.1 GCA_012842105.1 Candidatus Fermentithermobacillaceae bacterium
GATACTCAATTGTACCCTCACTTGTATCGACATATTACCTGGATTCATTGGTACAGGTTTCGGCTTCTTTTCGAATATTAGACGATATTCGCCAGTGCTTCTACGAGTATATGTCTGGAAAGGGCTTTGGTGTCTCATATGATGTTTATACCTTGATATGGACCCTGAGGCAAGTTTGCCTACCGCTTAGCGGCAGGTTAACCAGTTTAACACATGGAAATATTACTCTATAATAGAGGTTGGCCCCTTGGGATTGTTGCTTCAAACCACCTGGTGTGGTTAACACTTTAAGTCTGAATATGAAACTTTTGCGTTTTAATCCAATTTTTTTGATAAGATCCCTTGACGCTTTCTGACATGTCTGGTATCTATTATTTGATGCCATTGTCGAAAATTGGAGGAACCGGCTGGGAAGAGAGGTGAGGGAAAAATGATGAAATCAACAGGGGTAGTTCGCAAAGTCGATGAACTGGGAAGAGTCGTTATACCCATAGAGCTTAGGCGGACTCTTGATATCGGCGAAAAAGATTCTTTGGAGATTTATGTTGACGGAGAAAGCATCATTCTTAAGAAATATGAACCTGCCTGTGTGTTCTGCGGAAACGCAGCTGGCGTCGAGATATACAAGGGAAAACGAGTTTGCGGGAATTGCCTGAACGAGCTATCTTCAATGCTTGAATAAGGCAGTGTAAGCCTAACCTTCAGGTAGAATGCTAAACTGTGTACATTATCTTGCTCTTTGGGAAGCCCGTCAGGATCCTAAAAAGTATGTAAACCAGGCTGAGACTACAAAGCATCAGACTTTCGAAAGCCTGAGTATGTACCGGTTACGAGGAGGCAGGGCTAGTCTGCCTCCTTTTGATTTGGCAGAGAGTCAAGATAAGCCACCACTACCCACTCGCCCTTTATTTTAGTTCCTTTGATCTTCTCAAGAATATCTCCTACCAGGCCTACTATTACGCCTTCGTGAATTTTTGTCATTTCATGACACAGGCTGACCTGGATAGAAGGAAAAACCGCCTCAAGATCAGCGAGGAACTTCACCAGCCTGTACGGAGATTCAAAAAACACTACCGGAACATAGGGTTTTATCCATTCGAGGAAGAATTGCTGCCTCTTTTTTGATTTACGTGGGGGGAACCCCGCAAAAATAAACTGAGATGAGTAAAACCCTGAAAGGGCCAATGCAGTAGTTACAGCAGACGGGCCTGGAACTGCAGCGATGTTGAACCCGTTCTCCCGGGCTTCTTTCACCAAATACGCCCCCGGGTCCGAAACCAGAGGCATCCCGGCATCGGAAACCAAAGCCACTGACTTGCCTTTTGACAACTCGCTCAGCACCATACCGGTACGTTGTTCTTCTACATGCTCGTGAAACGCTAC
The DNA here is from genome assembly GCA_012842105.1 of Candidatus Fermentithermobacillaceae bacterium. GTDB lineage: Bacteria > Bacillota > Sulfobacillia > Fermentithermobacillales > Fermentithermobacillaceae > DTU015. Next base: position 1,384 of record DUTL01000163.1, read on the forward strand.
AAGAGGCTTTCTGATTTCGTAATGAGCAAGAAGTTTTGAAGTGCGCCTGGTATCTTCACAAACAATCAAGTCAACCTGATTTAGAACCTCAAGAAGCCTAAAGGAGGTATCATTGAGATTACCTATGGGGGTGCCGCAAATATAGAGAGTGCCTTCCTGAGGGTTAGTGTCTACGCTTCCAATCACTCCAACACAGCCCCATCTGAGTTTTTCATCATTTCTTCACGTCAACTTCTTCTTCGGGAAACTCAGACATGGTTCCGTCCTCAAATAACACGGTTAGGAGCCCTTTTGATTGGCTGTACCCGGTAACTTTTCCCTCACCGGCCGGTGTAATCACATATGCTCCTATGTCTATAGGAGGCTCCTGCGTCTTTCCCACGTCAACGCTTTCCGACTCAAACCTCAAGCAACACAGGAGGCGGCCGCAGGTACCTGAAATCTTGGAAGGATTAAGCGGCAGGTTCTGCTCCTTTGCCATTCTAATGGAGACAGGTTGAAACTCGCAGAGGAAACTGGCACAACATAATTCCCTGCCGCAAGGTCCTAGCCCACCAAAAAACTTGGCTTCATCCCTTACGCCAATTTGCCGGAGTTCGACCCTGGTTCTCAACGCAGATGCCAAATCTTTCACAAGTTCCCGGAAATCCACCCTTCCATCAGCGGTAAAATAGAGAGTGACGCGAGAACTGTCGAACGTGTATTCTGCATCCACAAGCCGCATTTCCAGGCCGTGCTGAGCAATCTTTTGCGCCGCAATGTCCAGGGCTTCAACTGCCTTTTGCTCATTTCGCTCTGCCACATCCAAATCTTCTTTGCCGGCCGGCCGGATTACCTTTCTCAGGGGTAAGACCAGATTATCGTCTGGGACATCCCTGGGCTCGGCAGCCACAACCCCGATCTCGATGCCCTTGACTGTTTCCACAAGCACCTTGTCTCCCGCCTTAAGCGGTATGTCGCCAGGATCAAAGTAGTACACTTTGCCTTTTTCTTTGAATCTAATTCCCGTAACTAATGGCATGGCTCTCTCCTCGCTTGGAGATATCTACCCTGTATATCATGTATATCATGTCAAATCCCCCCGGTAACAAATCCGTGTACATCCATAAATAGCGTGCAGAACACCAGGAACGAATTCGTGTTGGCACCTAACCGCTCCCTGGCCCGCATAACTGACTTCAAAGCCTGAAAATTCTGTCTCAAAGCGGCTGTGCCCCGGGTATCCTGCCCTCCTTGGTACCCACCATCATACTCCATTGCGGCCCGGGATAACCTTCGGGCAAACTCAAGTTCAAGGGTGGCAAGAATCTTGTGTCTCTCTTCTAAGTCTGCCTTTGAATATTCAAGAGCAAGTTCCACAGGAGAACCTGCAGCTATTTGCTTGGCCAGCGCTTCCCCGCTAATGGCCTGTTCCCCCATTTGGGAAAGAAGCCACATTGCCTTGTTGACGCTGCCGTCTGCCAAGCTTGATATCTCCCTGCTCTGATCTTCCGGCACGCCATGGGCATCTTCAAGGTATTTCGCAATGACTGCCGCAGGCAACGCTCTGAGCGGAATCACCTGGCACCTGGAAATCACCGTGCCCGGAATTGCCGATTCGTTTGATGTTGTGAGTATGAACGTAACATAGGACGGCGGTTCTTCCAGCAGCTTAAGCAATGCATTAGCAGCCTCGGCAGTCAGACTTTCTGCCTCATTGATAATAAAAACCTTACGCCTTGAAACAAACGGGCGTGTGAGAACCTCTTTGAGCATCCCGTGGGATGCCCTTATCTTAATGCTTGTCCCGTCCTTCTCTATCATAAACAAATCAGGGTGGGTGTTTTTGCCCACTTCAGAGCACGATGCACACACACCACATGAGAGCTCTGTGCCGCTGCTGTCTTCAAGGAACCTTTCCGGCGAACTCTCATTTAGGCATAATATGCCCTTTGCAAACTCTCTTGCCAGGACCGCTTTTCCCGATCCCGTTGGGCCTTTGAAAAGGTATGCATGGGCAATCCTGCCCGATCTGAGTATGGCCTTGAGTATTCTTATAGGAACTTCCTGGCCCGCTATAAGACAATTCACGAATTAATTAACCACCTCGACTATACTTCCGGTCCACACATTTACAGAAAGGCAACGCTGTCTCACAACTTCCATTAAGATTTCAGGGCAAAGAGATCAAAGCGGCAAGATTAACCGTTTCATGCCCTTCCTTCTCCGGCCGGGCCGGCTGCCTGCGGCCCCGGGGCCGTCAAACCTTAACAAACCTATCAACAGGCAGGATAAAAACAGTTGCTCCCCCTACCACGACACCTACAGGATAAGGTACGTATGATTCAGCAGGGCCCACCGGAGTAATAGGCGTAACCAGCTGCTCCCGGGCGCGGCAAGTCTTCTTTACGACTTCCAAAACCGTTTCAGTGTCATCATCGTCTACTCCAATTAGAACCGTAGAATTGCCCTCCCGGAGAAAGCCACCTGTAGAGGCAAGTTTTGTAGCGCTGTACCCTGCACGGACAAGGCCGTCCATGAGCCTCGGAACGTCCTTGTCTTGAACAACCGCGATTATCAATTTCACAGGCTTTCCCTCCCATGTTTCTCGTTAGTCAGATCATACCCTTTTTTGGACAAAATGTTGACAACCTCTTTCCAAATTAAAGACTCAACAGCAGATACATCCAAACCGGCATCTATACATATCACACGATGTGGAAACCGTTTGGCCAGTACCCTGTACCCTTCTCTCACTTTTTGATGATATTTCCCGCTTCGGGATTCAATCTTGTCTTTTTGCTTAAGAGCAAGCCTCTCATTGATAACGGTAGAGTCGCTGATATCCAATATTATGGTCAAATCCGTTTCCAGGCCACCGGTTGCTATAGTGTTGATGCTTTCTATGTTTGAAACAGAAACTCCTCCTGCATAACCTTGATAAACCCATGTAGAATCAACATATCGTTCAGTAATTACTATGCGCCCTTGTGCCAGGGCAGGCCTGACTATTTTCGACACAAACTCAGCCCTGGCCGCAGCGTAGAGGAACGTTTCTGACAAAATGGACCTATCAGGGCTCCCCGGATCCAAGAGCAATTGCCTTACTCTTTCACCAAAAGGTGTGCCTCCCGGTTCCCTGGTTACCAGGGGGTTTAGGCCAGCCGAGTCGAGCCTGCTCGATATTCTGGATATTTGAGTAGACTTCCCCGACCCGTCGCACCCCTCAAGGCTTATGAAAACCCCTGGAAGTGGCTTGTCTACGGCTGTACGCAAAATATTCTCAACTCCCTTTGGTGGCCGGAGTACCCGCGGCCCAAAACTTCAAGGCCGCAATCTACGGCTGCGCTAAGATATTCCACTACCTCTTCCCCTATCCTTTCGCCCGGAACAATCACCGGAGATCCGGGAGGATAGATCAATACCGTATCACAACTGATTTTACCAACCGCTTCTTTCAGGGAAAAGTCCCTGCCACGAGAATAAAAAGCCTGGGAGAGAGGCATGACAGCCTCTGCTCTTGGCGGCTCTTGCCTAAGCGGCTTGCTGCAAGGGCCGCCCTGGCAAACGCTTATTTCGGGATACGAGTCCACGGGCAAACACTCCTTTGCATTGTGCAACCCAACATACTCGTCAGATATTCCCTGAAACACCCTGGCAACCGCTTCAAGGCTGGATGAAGTGTCAGCGCCTGTGACCATTAAGAGAACATAATCAGGGCCCACCATTTCAGGAACAACCTTGCCTTTTTCCCAAAGCAATGCCTGTGCCTGCGGGCCCGATATGCAGTGGGATCCCGGTAAGA
>DUTL01000164.1 GCA_012842105.1 Candidatus Fermentithermobacillaceae bacterium
ATGACGCTTACAGCCAAAATCTTAGGAAAAGCCACCATTGCCACCCCTGCTGTGGTAGCTACTCCCTTTCCCCCCTTAAACCTTAGAAACACCGACCAATTGTGCCCCATTATTGCACAAACCCCTACCACAAGGGGCCCTAAATTGCCTATGCCCAGGTACTTCAATCCAAAATAGGCCGGCAAGAAACCTTTCAGGATGTCAATAATCAATACGGTAGTTGCGTGCTTTAGGCCTAACACCCTGAACACGTTAGTAGCTCCTGTGTTGCCGCTCCCGTAAGACATTATGTCGTCTATGCCTGCAAGTTTAGAGATCAGTACTCCTGACGGAATCGAACCTGACAGGTATCCAAGCAAACACATGAGTAGCAACAATGGCCAATTGACTGTCATGTTAATCTCCCCTTCCGCCTGTGGGGGCGAAACTCCATTACGATCGGCACACCGCGAAATCCAAACCGCCTTCTAATCTCAGATTCCAGATACCTGGCATATGAATCAGGCATCTTGGATGGATCTTTGACGAAAAACACCATTGTAGGCGGTTGGGTGCCTGCCTGGGTACAGTAGAACAACCTGGCGTCCCTTGGAGGCGGGCTGAAATCAGCAATCTGCCCTACTACCTGATTAAGAAGGGAAGTCCCAATCCGCTTATCATATTCCTGGTATATGCGGATAACCTCAGGCAGAATCATGTCAATGCCCTTCCCTGTGACACATGACGAAAAAAGCACGTTGGAATACCCCATCGGCCTGCACCTGCTTAAAGCCAGGCTGGTAAACGCTTCCTGTGTCATGTCTTCGAAAAGCCCAAGATCCACTTTGTTTGCCACCAAAATAGAGGCCTTCAGGTTGCGCCGGATATACCCTGCAATTCTCCGGTCTTGAGTTGTAGGGAGCTCAGTTCCGTCGAGTACCAATATGGCAATGTCACAACGCTTGACCGCTCGCAATGCCCTGCCCACGGCCAGTTCCTCAAGCTTTTCACCAATCCTGGCCGGCCGCCTCAGCCCGGCTGTGTCAACAAGAACAAAATCTGTGTTGTCATAGGTGAATCTTATGTCTACCGCATCCACAGTGGTACCCGGCATTGCCGAAACAGTCATCCTTGGCTGGCCAACAAGCTTGTTGGCCAATGAAGATTTACCTACATTCGGCTTGCCCACAATCGCCACCCTGATCGCACTGTCTTCTTCGGCTTCCCCGCCTTCTCCCTTTGCCTTCCCGGTTCTCAGACGGGCGCCCTCTTTCGCTTCTATTACCCGGTCAAGCAAATCACCAACTCCAAGGCCGTGAGCTGCAGAGATTGGAAACACTTCCGGAAAACCCAAAGAATAAAATTCCATGCCCTTGTGATCATGTCCAGGGGCGTCACATTTGTTGGGCGAAACCAGAACCGGTTTTTGAGCCTTTCTCAGGATGTTTGCTATTTCTTCATCTTCAGGCATAATTCCTGTTCTTGCATCTACCACAAAAATAAGCAGATCTGCCTCTTCAATGGCTTGTTCAATTTGAACCCTTATGGCCCTGGCCAATTCACTGGTAGAAGATAATTCGAACCCGCCTGTATCCAGAAGCGTAAACTCATGTCCCAGCCAGCTGCACCGGGCATAAAGCCGGTCTCTAGTGACACCGCTTTCCCTGTGGACAATTGATTCTCCGGCGCCTGCTATACGGTTGAAAAGAGCCGACTTGCCCACATTAGGCCTGCCGACAATAGCCACTGCATAATCCATATTTTCAGTCCCCCCCGGGCCCAAACCCTGCGTCCAGCAAACTGTCAGGAGAAGGCCTTACCACTTTGACAGGAAGCCCAAGTTCCTCACTCATCCTGCTTACGGCCATATCGTCCAGAAACTTGCCTTCAAACACACAACATGACGGAATCAACACAGACTCATATCTCTCTCCCGCCTTCTTGAGGTTCGATATGTCTGACAGAATGTCCCGGCCTGTTAGCAAACCAGCACATGTAACCGTGTCTCCAAAGAAACTGTTTCTAATCCTGGCAACTGAAATCCTGTTCTCCAACCTAAGAGCTTTCACTGAACCTGTAACCTCAGGATAAGCCATATGTCCGGTCACTGCCAATATCTTGCCCTTGTGGCCCCCGGTGCCCGTAACCCCGCCAATTGCTTGAGACGCTGCTTTGGGTGCCCTTCTATGCTGCACTAGCCTTCCAGCCAACCGCGATTGGGCTGCCTTTGTTGCTTCCCTGAAATCCGCCACCACTCCAATGCCGTTTTCGAACTGGGGAAAATCATCGTAGAACTCGTATCCAGGAAATTCCCTGCCTGAAACGAAATAGAACTCATCAGCTCCGTAGACCCAGTGTACGCCTCGCTGCTTATAGGCACGCTCAGCGTAATCCTCAACAATTTCCAGGGTTTCCCCGGCCCACTGTGAACCTCCGTTTTCAGATGGGGGTACCTCTCTGTATTTCGTATACACAGCGGGCACCACGCCCACTGACAGGATGGTGCCGCCCAGAGAATCCAGATCTTCAAGAGTCGATATTAGTTTGTCACCATC
>DUTL01000165.1 GCA_012842105.1 Candidatus Fermentithermobacillaceae bacterium
TACCTTCATCCTGAGGAATACCGGTCACTTGCAGAAGGGATTGTCGCCAAACGCAGCGAGCGTGAAGCTGAGGCGGCTATGGTAATCAGCCGTTTAGAGAGTTTGCTTGGAGAGCACGGTATCCAGGCAGATGTTCAGGGCAGGGCCAAAAACCTGTACAGCATATACCGGAAGATGAAGCGCCAGGGTACGGATCTTTCCGAAATATATGACCTGCTTGCCGTCAGAGTAATAGTTGGGACAGTCAGCGATTGCTATGAAGTTTTGGGGTTAGCCCATACACTGTGGAAACCCATGCCCGGTAGGTTCAAGGACTATATTGCCATGCCCAAGCCTAACGGGTACCAGTCTCTGCACACCACGGTAGTGGGGCCTTTAGGGGAACCTTTCGAAATACAAATAAGAACCAGAGAGATGGACCGGACTGCCGAGTATGGCAGTGCAGCTCACTGGAAATATAAAGAAGGAAGATCAGACAAATCTTTTGATCAAAAGATGTCATGGTTGCGCCAACTTCTCGATTGGCAGAGGGAAATGACTGACGCCGGTGAATTCATGGAAGCCCTTAGGATCGACGTGTTCAATGACGAGGTTTTCGTGTTCACTCCAAAGGGCGACGTCATTGACCTGCCTGTCGGGTCCACGCCTCTCGATTTCGCCTACAGAATTCATACAGACATTGGCCATCAGTGCACCGGGGCCAGGGTCAATGGGAAACTGGTTCAATTATCTTACAAGCTCAACACAGGTGACATAGTAGAGATTCTCACCTCCAGGCAATCCACAGGGCCCAGCCGTGACTGGCTTGAGATTGTAAAGACATCTCAGGCGCGGTCTAAAATCAGAGCTTTCTTCAGGAAGCAGTTGCGGGAAGAAGATATTGCACGAGGAAAAGCCAGCCTCGAAAATGAGGTACATAAACTAGGTGTCAAACTTGCGGACCTTAGCGATGCGGGGGTAGTGGGAAATGTGTTGCGCAAACTGAACTATCCTGACGTGCAAAGTTTGTATGCAGCCATTTCCTATGGCGGGATAAGCCCGATTCACGTAACAACCAGGCTAAGAGAAGAAACTTCCAGGATAGCGCCTGAGCTTTTGCCCAAGAAAGACGAAGCTCCCAAAGCTGTTCCAAGAAAGCCGAGGGGCCCTGAAGAAGCGGTTATTGTCAAAGGAATGGCAGGGCTTTTAGTGCGCTTGGCTCAGTGCTGTGCGCCTGTGCCCGGAGATCCAATTATCGGATATATTACAAGGGGGAGGGGCGTCACCATCCACAGGCTGGATTGTCCCACCCTGGATTCACTTACCGATACCGAGCGGTTTATTGAAGCGTCATGGGAGTTCGAAATAAGAGCGTCTTATCCTGTAGAGATACTGGTGGAGGGCGAGGACAGGCCAGGGCTGTTTGCTGCAGTTACATCTGTCATAGCTAACCTGGGTTCCAACATTATCAACGCTACCGCCAGAGGACAGCCTGACGGGACTGCCAGGATTACCATTCAATTTGAAATTCATGACCTTAACGAGCTTAGAAAAGTGGTTTCCGAGATCAGGCAAATAGATGATATCACAGCGGTGAGCCGTGTTTTTGGTAAGGGGAGGTAAGTTGTGCGGGCTGTATTTCAAAGAGTGAAAAGCGCAAGTGTGCTTGTAGGTGAAGAAGAGGTCTCGTCTATCGGCCCTGGGGCCCTTGTGCTTTTGGGCGTGGGAAAAGGAGACACTGAAAAGGATGTATCATATATGGCCGGTAAAATTGCCGGCCTCAGGGTATTTTCTGATGATGCAGGCAAGATGAATCTTTCGCTTACTGATATATCCGGCGAGGTTCTTGTGGTATCTCAGTTTACGTTATACGGCGATGTAAAAAAAGGCAAACGCCCCGGGTTTGGCCAGGCTGCGCCTCCTGACAAAGGAGAGCGATTATACTTAAAAGTGGTGGAGACGTTACAGGGTATGGGGCTGCCGGTCAAAACCGGTGTCTTCGGCGCCAACATGCAAGTGGAACTCGTGAATGATGGGCCTGTCACTATATTGATTTCCAGCCGGAAGGAGTTTTGACCTGTTTTCGCCTGGTTGCGTAAATATTGAAATCCAGAATGGAAAGGCGGGTTGTCGTTGAAAGTACATAGGCGCGTTGTTGGCTCCCTTAGCACAAATTGCTATATTGTGGAAGATGAAGGGTCCGGGAAAGCGGTATTGATAGATCCGGGCGGAGACGGCGAGGGCATTCTTGAATTTGTCAACAGCCGGGAACTTGATCTTCACTGTGTTGTGCTTACTCACGGGCATCTTGACCATGTTGTTGATGCCGGGTTGATTCAGGCCAAGACATCGGTACCTGTATTGATTTCCGAGGCTGACAGTGGTTTTCTGGACGACCCGGGCTGGATGAGGCCTTTCATTGACTTTGAGCATATGATGCGTGTGAAAGAGCGTACTTTCGTAAGGGAAGGGGACGTCATAAGTTTTGGGAATTCCCGCCTTCATGTAATTGAGACACCCGGCCACAGCCCGGGCAGTATATCTTTGTACTGGCCAGGCAGCCGGAAGATTCAGGGCTCAGAAGGTTTGCCCGGAGTGATTTTTTCAGGAGATCTGATTTTCAGCCGGAGCGTAGGCCGGACAGATTTTCCCGGGAGCGATGCCCACCTGCTCTTTGCCAGCATTCGGAACAAAATAATAAGCCTGCCCGGCGACACTGTTATATATCCAGGCCACGATGTACCTACCACAGTGGGAAAAGAACGCACAGAAAATCCCTTTTTACTCTAAACTATGATATCTTAGATGAGCAAACTGAATCCCTGTAATTTTCCTAGGAGGGGTGGTTATGATAAGAGCACCTCGGGGCACCAATGACATATTGCCTCCTGAATCGTACAGGTGGATTTGCCTTGAAGCGCTGCTTAGAAGGCTTTCCAAAGTGTATAACTTTGAAGAAATAAGGACTCCCATGTTTGAGCATACAGAGCTGTTTTCCAGGACCGTGGGAGAGACCACTGATATTGTTCAAAAAGAGATGTATACGTTCCAGGACAAGGGAGGAAGAGATCTTACCCTCAGGCCTGAGGGCACAGCCCCTGTTGTCCGGGCGTTTCTAGAGCGGGGGCTGGACGGTGGCGCGTTGCCAAAAAAATTGTTCTACCTTGGCCCTATGTTTCGTTATGAAAAGCCCCAAGCCGGACGGTACAGGGAGTTTATGCAGTATGGCGTCGAAATACTCGGTTCTCCCTCTGCTTACTCCGATGTTGAAGTGATCCATCTTGGGGTCAGGATAGCAGAAGAACTGGGGCTTTTGGGAACCACTCTTTTCATCAATACCATAGGTTGCCCTGTATGCCGCAAGAATCACCGAGAGGATCTTATCAAGCACCTTTCCCGGAGGGCCGGCGAGCTTTGCCCTGATTGCCTGGCGAGGCTCGATAAGAACCCCCTGAGGGTTTTGGATTGCAAGAACGAGCCGTGCCGTGAAGTCGCTACGGATGCCCCTTTGATGAAGGAGTACCTTTGCAGTGATTGTGAACAACACTGGATTACCCTTCAAAGCATTCTAGAATCAGTGGGCCTTGAATACACTGTTGATCCCACCCTGGTAAGGGGGCTCGACTACTATACGAAAACAGTATTTGAACTGAAATGGCCTCCCCTCGGCGCTCAGGATACGATCATTGGGGGAGGGCGCTATGATGGGCTTATTGAAGAACTAGGAGGAAGGCCAGGTCCGGGAGTCGGTTTTGCCATGGGCCTTGAGAGGCTGCTTCTTGCGTCAGAGAAAGGCGAAAAGCCAATAGAGCCTGTGATGTTCATCGATTGTTTCGTGGTTATGCCCGAAAGTGAAGATCAAGAGGTTTCTCAGGAGATTGCAAACAAGGGTTTTGAACTGCTGAGTGATTTTCGTTGTTCAAGGCTTTCCGGCGATTTTGATCCGCTAAGGCGAAGCGTGCGGGCGCAGATGAAGCATGCCAACAGGCTGAATGCGAAGTATGTTGCAATAATTGGGGAAGAAGAAATAAAACAAGGCCTTGTAACGATAAGGTCTATGGAACACGGATGGCAGAAGCAAGTTTCCGTGGATCGCGTGTCAGATTTTATGAAGGAGGAAGTCTTAGGTGGCAGCAACTGATGGAGAAAAGTTTACAAACGTAACACCGCCTGTTGCAGTATGCGATTATCAAGGGCAGAAACGCACCTGTTATTGCGGGGAACTCGATGAAAAGGACGCCGGCTCCAGAGTAGTCCTGATGGGTTGGGTTAACCGCCAAAGAGATCTGGGAGATCTAATTTTCATTGATTTAAGAGATCGTACAGGTATGGTTCAGGTGGTTACAGATCATACTAGATCGCCGGAGAGTTTCCAGATTGCCAAGAAAATCCGTTCAGAATATGTTGTGTGCGTTTCAGGCGTGGTTGAAAAACGGGCAGCAGGCAAGGAAAACCCGAATTTTGCCACCGGTATGATTGAAGTCATGGCCGATGAAATCAAGGTTTTCAACAAGGCCAAGACGCCTCCTTTTGTGATTCGCGACGAAGCGGAACCTGACGAGGGCCTGAGAATGCGCTACCGGTATATCGACCTTCGCAGGTTGCCTATGCTGAAAAATCTTGA
>DUTL01000166.1 GCA_012842105.1 Candidatus Fermentithermobacillaceae bacterium
AGACGGTCCTCATCACTATCTGGCCAGCGGCAGGTTGCAGGGTACCTCCCGATGTAGAGGGAACTGAAAGTTTTGGCCGTTTGCCCCCGCCCGGCTGCATACGCGGTTGCAGGGTACCTCCCGATGTAGAGCGAACTGAAAGGCTATTACCTGTCAGGTGATAAAACCTCTGTTTGCGTTGCAGGGTACCTCCCGATATAGAGGGAACTGAAAGCATCATCACGGCCCCGAACCTTACCTCAGCCGCCCGTTGTAGGGCACCCTCTAGTTCTTGTCATTCTGTATTAGCCTGGCAACCACTCTTTAGGGTGCGGCTCAGATAAGATCAAGGTGGGCCAGAATGAAGGCCGAGAATCTTGTCGACGTGGCACGGAAGGGATATCCGGTTTGCTGTCGAATAGTGCGAGTAGTGAACCAGAAGTGACAGAGTTTCGCTAGTCTTCTCACTGTAATGTGGTAACGAGCGAAAACACTTATCCTTGGTTGAGCTTAACCTTGTCGTTTTAGGAGACTAACCACAGACTATTGGTGATTGATGCAGACGACTAGCGACAAACACAGCAAGTTTACAGAAAACTCCGAAACCCTTCTAAAGGTATGTCTTCAAGACAAGTGGCAACAAAATTGTTCTGTGATTCCTAGCGGGATTGTCAGTCTATTTCTGTCGGGATACCCGTAGCCAGTGGCTTGGCATGGTTGTTTGGTCCACCATGAAGCTAGGTAATGCCAGTTTGGCCATTGCCAGGTGACATTATGAAACGGAGGGGGATACAGGCGTGAACGGCGCTATTTTGCAGTCAGTTACGAAAAGGTATTGGGATATATGTGAGGGAAACGATAGCATTGACGATCAACTGAAATGGTACATTGCCCAGAGGCATCCCGAGCTGGGCAGCAAGAGCCTGCTCCAGGCCGAACTGGAGTGGAGCAGGAGATCAGGCGATGCCGAAGAGACTCAGTGCCAAACCCTAGTATTGTTGGTCGGATTCTCCATTGAGCCTCTTCTCCAATCGGTGTGTGTTCACCGGCCTCAAAAAATCGCACTGTTTCTGAACGAGGCTGGTTACCTGTTGGAGCAGCCGCATTCATTCGCGTATCACGTAACAAATGCCGTGAAGATTCTGGCCTGTGAGGGCTTGCTTGACGTAGTCCCTTTGTTCCCCGGTGAGGAGGGACATGCCGGATTCAAAGTGGAGGACTCTCCGCAAGCGGTGTTTCGGAAACTGGTGGAAGTCCTACGTGACGAAACCGATGTGGTGATTGATGTTACCGGTGGAAAGAAGAGTATGGTTAGCGGGGCGTATCTCTATGCAGCCTACTCCGGGGTTGAGATCTCGTATGTGGACTTTGACAAATACGATCCAAAACGCCGGCGCCCCTACGGATACACTTGCTGGATCGACAAACTAAGTGATCCATACCGTGAGTTTGCTCTACGGGACTGGGAAAGGGTCAGGTCTCTATACAACCGCTACCAATTTCGCGAGGCCGGTGAGATCCTGGGAGAAGACATCCTGCCCGTTATGGAACAGAGGTTACCTAATTCCAAGGGCTCCATCAAAAGACTTGTCGAATTCATGGAGTACTACGAAGCGTGGGATCGGGGGGACTTTCGAGAAGCTAGACGTATAGGAACTCGAATAGAGCAGTTCGCAAAGTCTCATAAGTTCTCCTTTAGCCAGCCTACCGCCGTAACAGAGCTGGGGGATATTTGGTTTGAAATTGAGGCCAACTCTTACGAGTTCAGGAAGATCCCGAAAGGTCTCTACGGACACGAGCATAAACTCAAAGCATACGTGTGCGACGAGCTGTCCCGGGTATGCAGGCTGATAAGGTTTAATGAAGACTACCGTTCAGCGTTCCTGAGGGCGGGGGCACTTAACGAGATTGTCATGCTGGGACGCTTGGTTGTTCTTGTAACTTGCAGAGAGGAGCGGCAAAGGCTCTTGGATGCTCTGGATGAGCGTACACCCACTGCACGTCAGGTGTTTGGGGGTTTGGCCAAGACGAGCTTGACGATAGGTAAGAACAGAAAGTTCGATATCTCGTGGCATCATGGCCCAGAACCAGCTATCACGGTGACCAATACACCCATGCAAGATTGGTGGAGCCAAACTGCTTTCAAAGACAACCCGAACCAAAGTGAGAATGATGGCTGGAT
>DUTL01000167.1 GCA_012842105.1 Candidatus Fermentithermobacillaceae bacterium
CGGATGAAATTGAACAGTTGCGAGAGTTTGTTGACAATTGGCAGCAAGTGGGCGGTGCGGCCAGGGTTCGCTCTATTAAAGTTGCAGAATGGAAGGCTCAGGCCGAAAACTGGGAAGCCGATAGGCTGATAGATGAAATAAGGTTTCTCACGGCCGGAACTGAAGAAGAGGCAGATGAAATCAGAAGAGAACAGATGAAGGCCAGGATAGCAGTATTCAAAATAGAACTCCAAAAACGACAGGAATCTCATAAAGTAAGAATGGAACCACACGATAGGGTTGCAGTTAAGGGGAGCCGTGAGAGCGGGCCGGAGGCCATCAGGAGGCGGTTGCAGGATATCCATGGTGAGATTCAGTTAACCGAGGCACAGAAACGTGATTTTCTGAGGGGCAAGGTAAGACTTACATGGAGGGTTCGATCATGAGTCATATTAGCTCATATCAAGCCGACATCAAACTTCAGACTGCTCTCGAACAGGGTAAATCTGTAGAGCAGGATCCTGGGTGGGAAATACTTAACGAGGCGGTTTGGGCATGTGCAGAAGAGATGAATCTAGATGTAGGCCACAGTATCCGGGACTACTACGGCCGGCTTGTGTATTGTGATTGGTCATTAGCCGGGCCTGCTTTTGACAGAGGAATCGGGATAAGGGTCAACCGGGACACCGGCGATGTAATGTTCATCTGTGACAGTTATGGCGGTTATGAGAGAATCGCAGGAGAGATTAAGGAAAAAGTGATTCAGAACTACATTGCGCTGTGTGTTACAAGAGCTCTTTCGTCACTGAATTACGAAGTGGAGGTAGAGGAAGTTAAGCATCCGGTGGAAGGAAAGAAAGTGCTTGTGAAGGGTGTATTGTGATGGCAAGGTCAGTAAGGGCTGAAATTGGAGCCAGGAGGGAAATCAAAGTAGAATTTTCGGGATTTCCCGGAGAATCGTGTTTCGATGAGGCAGAGCGCTTGAAGGAAGTTCTTAAGGAACTGGGGCTCTGGGCAATACCGGTAACAGTGACACCGAAAACCTCTTCGGAAATTGCCAGGGAGATAGGAGAGGAGATAGCCGAGAAGAAGAAGGTGTTACATTCTTGATCTCTACGAAAGAAAGGCTCAAGTCATATTTTGAAATCGAGATAAGCAAGGGTAGAATCAATGTTCTTGAAAGAGCCGGCCATGGACAGACCAAAGAAATTGTTAACCTGCTTAGATCTTATGGCTTGAAGTTAACAGTTAATGTGGACGCACCCTGTGGTTGAGGAGGAACATTTTGCCGAAAGATTATCTTGACGATTCCTGGATCAAGTCGGGAGTACTTAAGCGCAAAGCAAACTACTCACCAATTATCTGCTTTGAGACTGTTGACCCCAAAAGAATTTACCAGCTCAAGCGGTTTGTATTGTCCGATCTGGAATTTGACCACATTGAACATGTTTTTCTTTACGATCCGTGGGACGGCCTTGGCGTTCTGAAAGTAGGGCACGAAGGGCCTTACTTTGAACCGTACAAGAAACGCATTGCAAGTTCAAGCCCGCTTTCCTCGCGCATGCGCCCGGAAGGGTCGGTTGAAATCCATGCGCTCAAGGCAGTATTGAAGGAAGTGGACTCCTATCTCAAAACATCCAGGGCAGTATTCATATTGCAGAATATTTCCGAGGTAAAAGAATACGATACCGGTTTCCAGGCTGCTTTAAGAGCCTGGGCCATAGACCCCCAGGTCACGGCCAAGGGATCATGTGTGATGATTCTCACGCAAGACGCTACCCTGCTGATGGACGAATTCACCAGGGAATTTACAGTAATCATTTCAGTTGATCCGTCCAGCCGGGCTGAACGGGCAAGGCTTGTAGAGGCTACGGCATCGGCTCTGGATGTACCTATGGATCACACAAAACTGGAGAC
>DUTL01000356.1 GCA_012842105.1 Candidatus Fermentithermobacillaceae bacterium
AAGGTTGAAATCTTCCATAGGTACGCACTGAGCATAACCACCGCCGGCAGCCCCGCCCTTTATACCGAAAGTAGGGCCAAGAGAAGGCTGTCGTATGGTATTGATTGCCTTCTTGCCAAGCCTGCCCATTGCCTGTCCTACCCCGATAGCAGTCGTAGTCTTACCCTCACCAAGAGGTGTTGGAGTAATGGCCGTGACCACTATGTATTTTCCTCTGGGGCGATCCTTAATATGGTCCAACAAATCCAGGGTAAGTTTGGCTTTGTACTTACCATAATTCTCAACGTACTCATCAGGAATCCCAAGATCCCTTGTGATTTCGTTTATCGGCAACATTTTAGCCGATTGAGCAATTTCAATATCTGACTTCAAAATTAACTCCCCTTTCTTGTAATTAAGAACTCCAAACTATAGGTGGCAAAACAGGCCATTTCAAAGGCCCAGACAATACAGCAGCAAAGACTATTTTAAGACCCCTGGCACCCCCGCCAAAGCAAAGCTACCAAAAAGCCTAAACCAAGGAATAAAAGGTCAAACTTAGTGCAACCCTTCCTCTTCTCTTCTTCCTTGGGTGGAACTGCCTCAACCTCAGGTTCCTCGCCCTGTAAGGATTTCCATTCTTCGTATTCCTCAAACCTTGAGCGATACTGTTTTTCTAAGTCTCTTTCTCTACGGCCTTCAAGAATTCCTTTCTTCTCTTGGCTCACTGTTTTCACCACCTAAGTTAGTTTGTCATAAACATACGATTTCATTATACTTCAAATAACTCAATTACTGTGCTCGCCTTGAACTATTTTCCCTTCTTTTATTACAGTGTGAACAAGATTTGTACCAAACCGGTAAGCAATCTGGTTGTAATCCATAGCATCGAAAATTATGGCATCCATCAGATATCCAGAGGCAAAACCACCTACGCGCCCCCCTAGGCCTGTTGCCCATGCAGCGTTCCAAGTGGCTGAAACAAACGCTTCCGCAGGTGAAAAATGCAACATGGAACACGCAAGAGTCATGCAAAGAGGAATGGACATAGCTGTACAAGTGCCGGGATTAAAATCCGTAGCCAAAGCCACAGCTACGCCGCTATCCAACATTTTCCTGCCGGGAGCGCCGGGGAATTCACCCAGAAAACACGACGTAGCAGGAAGCAACACAGCTATTGTGTCAGAATCCGAGAGCTTATCTATCCCCTTAGACGACACTTTTATCAAATGATCGCATGATACAGCGCCCAAATCACAAGCCAGTTCAGTTGCGCCTGTATTCTCAAGTTCATCAGCATGGATCTTAAGTTCAAAACCATGCTTTCCGGCTTCTTCAAGAATATACCGGCTCTCTTCTATGGTAAAGTTGCCGGCATCACAAAACACATCTGCGAACCTGGCTAGTCCTTTGTCCATAACAGGTTCCAACATCCCTGTTACTTCCTCAACGTATCCCTGACGGTTTTTCTTGAACTCTGTAGGTATTGCATGAGCTCCGAGAAATGTTGGAACAATACGGGCTAAATTTAGAGGTTGAA
>DUTL01000168.1 GCA_012842105.1 Candidatus Fermentithermobacillaceae bacterium
ATGTAAAGCAGGGAACCGTTCTTCCATCTTTGGTTGAGTTTACGCTGAAAGATGACCGGCGTGGTGATCCCCTTATTACTGAAGATGCTCTGGTAGCGTTGAACATAGTATCCAGAGAAGCCGTTGAGTATATGAAGCAAACTGCCCGGAGGGCCACGGCTATCTTAAGGAGCCACCTAGATGAAAAAGGCCTTGAACTGATTGACATCAAGTATGAATTCGGCGAAGTGGAAGGCAGAACCATGATTATCGATGAAATATCAGGCGACAGCATGAGGGTAGTCAAAAACGGCCAAGTTCTCTTGCAGAGAGAACTTTATGCAGAGATTTTCAGCGAAGAGGCTATTTAGATATGACCCTTGTCATGTTTTGAAGCCGTATGCAATTTGGTTGAGGGGCCTCGATTTTGAGGCCCCTAATAGCATCCTTGCTCATATGGCCGGTAACTTTGCCTGGCGATTGTGGCTTACCACCCTGTATAACGCCTGGTCACTTAATCTGTGGCTGCCAACCGGCGACTAACCGGCAGCCTTTCTCCTGCAATTGATCGGCTGCCATCGTCCTACAATCCAAGCCACTTAAGCAATATAAACTGGAAGCGGCCGATCGCCGCCGACACACGGCCCATTACCGTGTTGCCAAAAGCGGCCCCAAAGGCAGCCATCATGAAGTAACGCCCAATCCTCGATGTGTATCCTGTAACCTTACCGGTTTTGTACGTCAAGAAAAAGTAACTTAGAGAGAAACCGGTGCCCAGGAACACAATCCATGAGTCGAGCTTGTTCAGGTTTACCATAGTTGCGGAGATTTGCCCTACTATCTGGCTTTCTACAGCCCCCCGCATAGCTACTCCGGCACCTGTGCCCATCAAGAACGACAGGGGAATGCGGTTTAGCCAGGAGAACTTCTGAAAGTAGCGTGTGTAAAGCAGGAGCCCTGTTAGCATAGGGATAATCAGGGAGTACTTCCCCTGGACCATAGGGCTCCAGGCCGTATTGTTGAATGTGTTTAAGCCGACCACCACAGCTATCCCTGCTGAAGCACCCACAAAGATATGCTCTACCATCCTGTAGAAAGGATTGTCTTTGATGAGTACCGAGTAGATTCCAATGGCAGACAGGGCACCAATCCATACCCCTATCTCAGTGGAAATTTTCATTTGCCCTCACCTCCAGGCGTAACGGGCTTGGAAGACGGGTCGGAACCAGGTTTAGAAGGCGAATTGGAACCAGGTTTTGAAGCAGATATGGAAGCCGGCTGAACCCTGGGCCTTCTAACCACAAACATCCCAATGTTTCCGAGAACAACAAAGGCCACAATGAGAATGTGAGCAATAGACTGAGCATCCATTCCCACGGTACCTGTTCCCTTCTTGCCGGTAAGTTTCTCGTATTCAGCGGCCGCCCTGAGTCCTGCAAGTATACCTTTGCACTGGCCTGATTGCACATAAGTCTGGTTGCTGGCAGCCATTACTCCGGTTACTCCCATGATTAGGGGAGTGCCGTGAGCCATTACTGCCTGACGCACCCATTCATGGGTGCCGGTTCCTCCTGTCGGCCCGTCGTTTAGAGTCATAGCCATAGAGAAGTCTTTCATGCTTGAGACTTGCTTCATAATGGCCAGGGAAGACACGTCATTTCCCCGCCAGTCCCGGGCAAAAATGGATAATGGATCATTGGCGAACGCAGCCAGCGTAGGTTCGCCGCCTGCGTAGTGGCCCAGGTTGACGTAATCTTCGCCGTACTTGTACCCGTATTCTTCAAGAACCTCCAGGCATTCTTCAGCGAATGTGGGCCCTGCAGGATAAGAAGCCAAAGCCACAATTTTGATGCTCTTTGATGCCAACTGGTGAAAGATTGCTTCCGCGATGGGGCTCAGATCTATTTCATCACCTGGTTCATAGTCAAATCCAATGAGAACTTGAGACCCATCAGGAAGGCTTTGGACAAAATCAAAGGTGTCTTTGACAGGTTTGGTTATGTCAATGGGCAACCCGATGGGGTTTATGGTAGGGATGGCGATGGCCAGGGCCATAAGAATATAGAACACGCGTTTGTCAAGGTTTTGGAGTTTTTCGAATATATCCACGCTTCATCCCTCCTTATTCTCCGCCGTAGGAACGGCGTTCCAGTCCTACTATGATCCTCAAAGACACAGCGATGAACCCTATGGCGCCTGCGATCATGACTCCTCGCTGGCCGCCAACGTTTAGGACTGACATTATCCAGTTAGTGAGGGGCACCGAAACGGGCAGGATCTTGGCGCCCAAGGGAACCCGGCCCAGCATTACGATACAGCCTGTTAGCAGTAAGATTGCGGCCTCAGCATTTTTAGCTCTGAAGGCCCGGTAGGCTGCTGTGCCGATGTAAAACGCCAGCAGCGAAAATATTGCGCTTCCGGTGGGCACATTAATGTAGTCAAAGATAAACTTGTAAGCATCGGAGTTTTGGCCCGCGAAGACGCCTACCAAAATGGTGATGGCAAATGTCAGCAAGAGAGCCAGGCTATAGAGGTTTCTGTTTTGGGATCTCTGAACGTTGTTCACATGAATTCTGATTATGTTGACTGCTCCAAGCCCCAAAGCGAAGACGGCAATAACAGACTGCCATTTTAGAATATCTTGTGCCCGGGCCTGGATGAACGGTATGTTGAAGAAGTATGCAATGACAACCGTAACGCCACACACAAAAGCAATGATTGTAGGCAAAGTTTTTTTGGCGAACACAGCAGGTTCACCTCCTTATTTGACATTATTTGGCCATTAGCGTTGTTAGGGCAACAGAACCCGCGGTAGTTAAGAGCGCGCCTGCGACCATGAACCCGATGCAAAGAGCTTTGACAATGTCTTCTGCCCGAAGGCTTCCCAGGTGGAATTCGTTTTCAGCAAAGTGTGCCCCGGCTGCAAACATTTCATCGCCGAGGATGACGTAATCACATGCTACAACGAAGAAAGGAATCTGATACGCGTTAGTGGTTCCTGCAATTTGAATGGCTCCCACGGTATTGCCGGCTTCTGCCAGAATCAGAGCCTCAGCGGCGAATTGGCCAATCATGATGTTTGATGCCACCTGTTCCCGGAACAAGACTCCGATAACGCCACTTGCATAGGCCCACTGGTCAGTTGAAATGAACCGGCAATCTTCTGGCTTGAATGCCTCCGGTTTGCCCGCCTCAAGATAGGCCTGCCTCATTACCTGTTCGGTAACGGCAAAGGTTTCGGGCTGTGAGACTGTGACAATCAGCCTAACATCGTACTTTGCCGTGAGTTTGGTTACGTGTCCCAGGACTTCCAGCCCGGCGAAGGTTGCCGCTACCAATCCTCCGAACCCAGGTGTGAAGTGTAGGGGCTTGCCCATCTCCGCGGCACGGCCTACGGCTTCGTCTATTGCCTCAAATCCGGGGATTGGACGGATACTAACCTTCATACCTTTTCTGGCGAGATGCATGAAGATTCCCATCAGCCCCGTAATGACTGCCAGGGCGCTAAAATCGAAGATTCTGCCTTCCATAAACATATTTGCTCACCTCCTATCGGTGGTACTGTAAACCTTTCGGTCTCTGAGTAAATAAGTATGCAGTGAATAAGCACGAAATCATTGTTTGTGCCGAGTTTATGCAGATGGAGGATGGATTTTAAGGTTGAACCCGTATGCCAAAACCTTGGAAGGCCAAGGCACAAGACTCTTGATTATGTTAGAATCTAGATGGATTTTGCCCAGGTGTGGATGATGGCCGAAATACAGGCCGGGTTGAAGTATCATTAGCTAAGTACCAGTAGCTAGCCTGGAAGTACCATTGGCTGAGAGGCATTGCCCCGAAGTACCATTAGATACAGTACCATCGGCTAAAGCTATGAATTGATTGAGCCACAGTGTCAAAAAGAATTGACGGAGCGACAGTATTGAGAAGAATTGGCAACAGCAGGGCTTGGGTCGACGGTACGGCGTCCAAGGGCCCAGGCCACTGACTAGTACATGTGAAAAGGAATGAACTAAATGTCGAACACCGGCCGGTTTGCATCTGAAGTCGAGTTACGTGAGCCATCGAAGCAGGATGTACGTAGAGATATTTTCAACCTTGTGTGGCCCGCCACCGTTGAAAGCCTCTTGCAGATGGGTGTTGGG
>DUTL01000169.1 GCA_012842105.1 Candidatus Fermentithermobacillaceae bacterium
AAAGCTCGTAATTCCACCAGAGTGGGGGCCGACCGGCTCGGCTGAAGAGCCACTCCGGTGGAATTACGAGCTTTTCAAGGGCCGACCGGCTTGGCTGGAGAGCCACTCCGGTGGAATTACGAGCTTTTCGGGGGCCGACCGGCTTGGCTGAAGAGCCACTCGGCAGGCTTGCGACTTTGGAGGAAGTCTTGGAAGCCGAGATCTATTGTTATGCCGAATTCGCCTCTGCTTCATTGACTTATTTTGGTGCATACCATATAATGCGAACAATTAAGATTCATATTGATAGGCCATGAAGGGAAGCAGTAGGAATTCGTCAGGGTAAAGAGAGCCGGGGAAAGGTGCGAGCCCGGCACCATGGAAGATTCTGAACTCGTCCCGGAGCATGTGTTGCGAATGGCGGTTAGCCTGATATACCAAGCAGGGCCGGGGCCGGCACCGGGGTTGACGGTTTCCCGTGCTAAGCAATAAGCCTGGTAGCAGCACACGAAAGGCGCGCGTTAAGCGCTGAGAGTGCGGTTGAACACTTGAAAACCGGTAAGGAGCACGTAGCACAAACCATGCGCCCTGCTGAGTTAAAGATCTGTCCTTATCATCATCAGTGTCAAACCGAACCAGGGTGGTACCACGAACAAGCCGAATTGAGCCCTCGTCCCTAGGATGAGGGCTTTGTGTTTATCAGAGACTCTATTGTAAGACTCAGCAATGTCAAAGTGGGGGTAATCAGTATGGCGGATGATAACAGAAACCGTGTGAATAAGAGAAGCAATGGCTGTGCCGGAGGCGGACTTGGCGCAACCTCCGCCGGGGAAAACGGTTGCGTCGACCGGAGGAGGTACTTCAGCCACTGCATTGCCGGCGAAACCGGTTGCGTTAGCGAAAACGATTGCACCGGCGGTACCTGTAGCGCTGGCAAAACCGGTATTGGCGGAAATCCGTGCGTTAACGATAGGGGCATTAATGACGGTAATCGTACCTACAATGCCCGGCAAATCGAATCGAAATGGCAGGGGGTTTGGCGGGACAATCAAACACATGTAGTTACGGAAGATCCTGCTAAGCCCAAATTTTATCTGCTTGAGATGTTCCCGTACCCGTCCGGAGAACTCCATGTAGGCCATGTAAGAAACTACACTATTGGCGATGTAATCTGCCGGTACAAAAGGGCAAACGGATACAACGTGCTTCACCCAATGGGCTGGGATGCTTTCGGCATGCCTGCAGAAAATGCCGCAATTGAACGTGGGACATCACCTGACAAGTGGACGTGGAGCAACATAGCCCATATGAGAGAGCAGTTGAAGAGCCTGGGCTTTAGTTACGACTGGTCCAGAGAGGTTACGACTGCTTTCCCAGAGTACTATAAGTGGACCCAGTGGCTGTTCTTGCTGCTTTATGAACGCGGGCTGGCATACAAGAAGACCGCTCCCGCAAACTGGTGCCCTCAATGCCATACCGTTCTAGCCAACGAGCAGGTAGAACAAGGCAAGTGCTGGCGGTGTGATTCGCTGGTTGAAAGACGCAGTATGGAACAGTGGTTCTTCAAAATAACGGATTATGCTGAAAGGCTCCTTACAGACATTGAAAAACTCGACGGCTGGCCTGAGCACGTCAAAACCATGCAGGAGAATTGGATAGGCAAGAGTGAAGGCGCTGAGATTGATTTTATTGGGCCCAATAACGAGAAGATCCCCGTGTTTACCACGCGTCAGGATACGATTTACGGCGTTACCTACATGGTGCTGGCTCCTGAGCATCCGTTGGCCGAAAAGTTCATACAGGGAACTCAGTACGAAGCACCGGTAAGGGCTTTCATAGATAAGGTCACCAGGATGTCTGAAATTGACCGGACTGCTGAAACTCTTGAAAAAGAAGGGGTGTTTACAGGAGCCTACGCCACAAATCCGGTTTCTGGCGAC
This sequence comes from Candidatus Fermentithermobacillaceae bacterium, assembly GCA_012842105.1. Taxonomy (GTDB): domain Bacteria; phylum Bacillota; class Sulfobacillia; order Fermentithermobacillales; family Fermentithermobacillaceae; genus DTU015. Next base: position 1,920 of record DUTL01000169.1, read on the forward strand.
AAAGTCCCTGTCTGGATAGGCAATTACGTAATCTACGAGTACGGTACAGGAGCGGTAATGGGAGTTCCGGGCCACGATGAAAGGGACTTTAGTTTCGCCAGAAAATACGGATTGCCAATCAAAGTAGTGATTCAGAACGAAGATAAGAGCCTCAGATTAGAAGAGATGGACACTGCCTATGTTGAGCCGGGAATCATGGTGGATTCAGGCCCGTTCACCGGGCTTTGCAGCGGAGACGGAAAGGCAAGAGTCACCCAATTCCTTGAAGACAACGACTCAGGCCGGAGCAGGGTTACGTATAAAATGAGGGACTGGCTGATCTCCAGGCAAAGGTACTGGGGAGCTCCCATTCCAATCATCTACTGTCCGAAGTGCGGTGCAGTGCCTGTTCCCGAAGAAGACCTTCCTGTGCATTTGCCCTTAGGGTTGAAGGTTACGCCGGAAGGCCCTTCGCCTTTGGCAAGGCATGAGCAGTTTGTGAACACTACTTGTCCTGTATGTGGTGAGCCTGCTAAGCGTGAAACAGATACTATCGATACGTTTGTGTGCTCATCGTGG
>DUTL01000170.1 GCA_012842105.1 Candidatus Fermentithermobacillaceae bacterium
CCGATTCAGTCATGCTTTCAGGAGAAACCGCTTCAGGGAAATATCCTGTAGAATCTGTGAAGTTCATGTCAAGGATCGCCCTTAGAGCTGAAGAAGTCCTAGACCACGAAATCTTCATTTCCAGGCTCAAGGGCACCACGACCAATGTTACCGAGGCAGTGAGCCGTTCAGTAGTTGAATCTGCCATTGACCTGGATGCCTCTGCAATAATAACTCCTACTGAGTCAGGATATACCGCCAGGATGGTTGCAAGGTTCAGGCCGGGAATTCCGGTGTTTGCAGTTACTCCTCACGAGGAAACCTGCGGCTGGCTTACATGTGTATGGGGAGTTGAGACGGTTACCGGCCCGCGGCTATTAGGTATGCAGGAAAAAGCCGGGCCTGAGGAAAAACGAGGCGACGTTTCCGATATGGCCATTGAGGTGCTTCGGGAAAAAGGTTTGATAGAGGACGGGGCTCTGTGTGTGGTTACCAAAGGGGTCCCCCAGGGAGTTTCTGGAACGACCAATGTTATGGAAGTAAGGACCATAGGGGATGTAGTCATAAAAGGTGCGGGAATCGGACAGATGGCGGTGTCGGGTAAAGTGGTGGTGGCTGTTACAGGCGAAGAAGCCGTATCCAAAGCGCATCCAGGCTGCATCTTGGTCGCCCGCGCTACAGACAAATCGTTTGTTCCTGCTTTGAGGAAGGCAGGGGCCCTTATTATGGAGCAGGGCGGGCTTACGTCTGACGGGGCCATCGCTGCATTGCATATGAACATTCCCGCTGTGGTCGGCGCACAGGATGCCACACGGCTTCTCAAGAATGGAGACATAGTTACGGTAGACGGAGAGCGGGGAGTGGTCTACCGGGGAGTGGCCCGGGTGAGGTAGGGTTAGTCAGAATATTGCGAGCTCTATTGACATACCAGGGGGTTGTCCCTGTATAGTATGGGTGAAAGATGAAGGGGAGTAACTTCCCGCCGGGGCCGGATACATGTTCACCCGGTTTAGGCGAATACCGAGCATGGCCGCGCCTGTATGGTTGAGCAGCAATCCTGAGCTGTCCGGGCGGACTCAAGGCGAACTCAAGAGCTGAGCCAAGCGGTTATTCGTGTACGGGATTCCAGAGGCAGGGAATGCCAAATACGGTATCCGGCGGGTGGTATCTGCCGTCAGCACGGCGAAAGCCCGGCAGGCCTTCAAAGTGAGACCTTTATCCTGTCTGAAGCGGGATGAGGGTTTTTTTATTTACCCATCTCCGTCAAAAATAGGGAGGGGCTAACAATGGACGGTTTATTTTATGGGCTTCTGGCTATGACATGGCAGCAAGCGGTCATGATTGGAGTGGGTTTTGGCCTTATCTACCTGGCTATCGTTAAGGAATACGAACCGGTTTTGCTCTTGCCCATGGGGTTTGGCGCAATTCTTACGAACATCCCAGGTTCATCGGCAGTAGGCCCCGGCGGTTTCCTTACCATTCTTTATGACGCAGGGATTATCACCGAACTGTTTCCTATTCTAATCTTTGTCGGCGTTGGTGCAATGATCGACTTTGGGCCATTGCTTCAACAGCCTGCCATGTTGTTCTTTGGGGCAGCGGCCCAGCTGGGCATTTTCCTGACCATGGCCATGGCAGGGCTTGCAGGGTTCAGCCTCAAAGAATCGGCAGCCATAGGAATAATAGGTGCCGCAGACGGCCCTACTTCGATTTACGTGGCTACCAAATTTGCCCGCAACTTGCTTGGGCCCATTTCTGTAGCTGCTTACTCCTATATGGCACTGGTTCCAATAATCCAGCCCCCTGTGATCAGGGCCATGACTACTCCCGAAGAACGCAAGATCAGGATGCCTGTAGCTGCAACCAGGCAAGTGTCTAAAACAACCAGGATATTGTTTCCGTTAGTAGTGACGCTTATCGCCGGCCTGGTAGCCCCAATAAGCCTCGCTCTGGTAGGCTCGTTGATGTTTGGCAATTTGATCCGCGAGTGCGGAGTTCTTGAACGGCTTTCCAAGGCAGCCCAGAACGAACTCACCAATCTTGTCTCCTTGCTGCTGGGAATCACCATTGGGTCAACCATGGTTGCATCTGAGTTCCTTAAGCCCAGCACTTTGCTGATTATCGGGATGGGGCTTTTGGCATTTGTGTTCGATACCGCCGGCGGAGTGCTTTTCGCAAAGGTTTTGAACTTGTTCTTGAAGAATAAGATTAACCCGATGGTAGGTGCATGTGGAATATCGGCGTTCCCCATGTCCGCCCGTGTGGTTCAAAAGATGGCTCAAAAAGAAGACCCGGGCAATTTCATCTTGATGCAGGCAGTAGGTGCAAACGTAGCAGGCCAAATCGCCTCGGTAATTGCCGGAGCGCTCATACTCGCCTTGGTCAAGTGACCCGCCGGGGATGAAACGTTGGGGAAACGTTGGGGACGGTCCTAAATGTGTCAGGTGAGAGGTGAGACACGGGACGGAACACGGGTGAGGGCTTCAATGTTTCATCCGAGCGGAAGTTGAAAGGCGAAACGAACGGCGAAATGCAAGGCGAAACGTGGACCGTCCCAAACATGTCGCCCCAACGTGTTGGGAGTGAAACATTTAGGACCGTCCCCAGCGTGTCACTGCGTGTCAGCAGTTTGGAAAATGAGGAGGAGTTTCCCATGGATGTGCTAAGAGAGACGCTGAGAATCAGCGGGGTGTCTATGGCGACTATTTTTGTGATGATGGCAGGACTGTATGCTGTGATCAAGATTCTGATGAACGGAGAGCATAACAGAGAGTAAGCCTTATGTATTAGTGACTGGGGGCGTTATGGTTGCGTAGCCGCTGGACAGTTGTCGGAGTTGTTCTCGTTATGGTGGTACCTGTTCTGGAACTGGCTCTCTTGATCGAGGTCGGAAAAAGGATTGGAACCTGGTGGACACTTGCGATTGTTGTCGGCACAGGTGTTTTGGGTGGAACTCTCCTGGCTGCTGAAGGGTATGGCGTATTCAGGAAGGCAAAAAAGGAAGTCAATGAAGGCCGTATTCCAAAGAACCAGATTATCGATGGGCTGCTTGTTGTGATTGGTGCGGTTTTGCTTGTGACTCCGGGCCTCATAACTGATACCGTAGGGCTTATATTGCTGTTTCCCTTGACAAGGCTGCCTGTTAGAAGCGCTGTGAAACGGTGGATACAGCAATACATTTACATAGATATATAGCAATACATATTCTTGGAAGTACCGCAGAGAACAGCGCTGTTTGTGGCCGGATTTTCAATCGAGCAGATGGATGGCATTCCCGAGGGACTGCAGAGTGCAAGCAGTGCCTGATTGAAGCTGCTGTTCCTGACTGGATTGTTGGGCAGTTGCCCTGGCGCCGAGAACATTTCCACGTTTTCTTTTCAATGTATGCTGCTGTGATATGCTCAGATTCTGGCAAGTCCGGATTCCGAACGAATAATGGAACTGACAGTAGTGGCTATCTGCGGTAACGTAACGCATGTGTTGCGGCCCGTCCCAATCAATGGGGGACGCATGTATGAAAGGAGATTCTGTGAACAGGTTGGGCGGCGAACCAGTATTGTGATCTGAAGCGGACAAAGGGGCCAGGTGAGCGCTTTGAGGGATTTCATCACCGCTTGGGATAAACCCTGGGAGAAACTAAGACACTGTGCAACTGAAAATCCCAGGAAGGTTGTGGCTGGTGCAGTCATGGTTGCCACATTGGTTTGCCTTCCTCTCCGGCTATCCCGAGCTGTAACATTCTGTTTGTGTATCGCTTTTGTCTGGGCTGCATCTAAGGTATTCAAGGTTGGACGGCTCGGACAGCATGGCATTAGGATTTTGGCGGCCATCTTCATATACTGTTTTGCGTGGTATGTTACTTCGGGATTTCATATGGCAGAGATGTTGGTGTATGACACGCCTTTTTTGCCGCTCCCTGAAGTAAACGCCGTTGTGGTTCCTGGCGGGGACAGCCTTGTTTATCAATACGATACGTCTTCTTATATAGTATCTGTGTGTTTCTACGTACCCGGCAGCGACCTGTTCGTCATCGCCGGGCATCGTTGCGAGATACCGCAAGGAGTCTCGAGACTGTATACCAGGCTGATTCCTGAAATCGTTACGCCTGCA
>DUTL01000171.1 GCA_012842105.1 Candidatus Fermentithermobacillaceae bacterium
AATTCCTTTTTGAGCCACCTAGGAAGCTACATCGAGATATGCTATGAAGAATCAACTCTTGAGGGCAAAACATATCCCTATACGCTGCGAATGCTGTCTGTATCACGATCATTTTTTAGTAGTGCCAGGAATGGTATGAAATGGAAACGGGCTATTTGTGAAGTCGGGAACAAAGCCCACACCGTGTATGTCATAATAAGAAGAGTGCAATGGAGCAAATGGCCTGCAACCAGCAAGAAGAGAACCGCAGGTTCATGCTGGAAGGCCTTTTGCTATACATTTCGTGCAACCTGAAGATCGCTGCAATAGGAGCGAATCGATAAAAGTAAAGGATGTGGTTCTTTGTCAAAACGCACCACAATTTCCCTACTTGCCATAGCCGTATTTCTGTCAGCTGTCTCCGTCACAGCACCTTCGGCAAAGGCAGGTAGCAATCAGATTAGCTTATGGATGAACGGTGAACTCATGTCCTCCGTCTTTGCGGTTCTGGAAGGAAACACCACCATGGTGGATCTAATAACCCTGTGTGATGCTCTTGGATTTGACCTTGAAAGAGAAGGAGACCGGGCCACTGTTACCGGCAGATGCAAAGAAGTAGCACTGGTTCCAGGGGAAGGATCGATTCTTGTCAATGGCTGCAGAATCTGGGTTTATCCTGAGCCTCGCCAAGAAGATGAAAGAATACTAGTCCCTATAAGAGTTTTGCTTGAAAACATGGGCTACCGGGTTCATTGGGTTTCAAGAGACCTAGGCGTTATTCTAACTCCCATTGAAGGGAATACAAGCATTTCCGTAACTACATGCCAGGAAGAGATTCACAATGCGAACCTTCAAGGTGAGCTTCAGTGGCCAGACGTCTCGGGGCTGCCGCCTGAACCGGGTGAATCTCTAAACAGGCGTTTCAAAGATAGGCTTTCGTCTCTAATTGAGGAAGGACGGCAGGCAGGAGAGGATCTCGCTTCTGCGGGAATCAAGGACAGAAAGGCCGAGGTAATCGCCGGATATAGGATGATGAGCAATGAGTCCGGAATAGTCAGTATTTTGCTAAGCGACTATAGCTACACCGGCGGTGCTCACGGAATGACTGTCCGCACCGGAGTCACCGTTAACGCCGAAACAGGCCGGGTCTATGAGTTCAAAGATTTGTTCAAGGCCGGATCCGGTTATGTGGATATCATAAATGATGAGATCAAGAGGCAGATTGAGCAAAGAGGCATGACCGAGTTACTTCTTTCTCCGTTTGAAACCATTGGCCCAGATCCGAATTTCTACATTAAAGACGATGACCTGGTTGTGTTTTTTGACCTGTACGAATACACTCCGTACGCTTTTGGATTTCCGGAGTTCAAGATTCCTTTTGCATTGCTGGGCAATGTGTTTTCAGACAAGTTTGCACGTACAGTCCAGCCTCTGATTCAGGAGTCACAGCTCAGGCAAGCTACGGCTGATTGGCTAAAGTCTGAGCAATCCTCTCCAGGTGAAACCCTTGCTTTTCACGCACTCACGGATTTGAACAATGATGGTCTGAAGGATGGGTTGGTGCTTCTTGGCGGGCCGGAATGGTCAGGATCCGGCGGCAACACCCTGCTTGTATTTGAGGCGAAGTTGAAGGAACAAGCTGAGTCAAGTTCATATGCAGGCTTTGGATTTGTATCTAGGACTACCCTGGTGAATCCCCCAATTCTGATGGCGGAAGACACAAGTGATGGTTGGCGTGATCTCTATGTGTACCAGTCAGGGGAAGAAACTCAAGCTGGTTGGGTGGTTCTACAGTTTGACGGATCCGGGTATCCGCTTAATCCATCGACACAGGGTAAGGTGTTTGAAAGCCAGCCGTTTGACACCGTGAAGGTATTCTGAGCTGGACGTGGGGGCGGTCCTTGGTTTTCCTTAACCGTTTATCTATGAAACAGTTAGGACCGTCCCCAGTCTCGTCCGCAATTCCTCTACACCGGTTAGTGAGACAATCAGGACCGTCCCCGATTGATCAGTCCCCGATTCTCCACAATTCTAGAGCAACTGGAGTTCCATAACAGGGTCTTTTCTCTCATGAACCAAATTGCCGTCGATAAACACTTTTTCTGCCACTGTCATGCTGCTAAAAGGATGGCCGCTCCAGATAACAAGATCGGCGTCTTTACCTTTTTCAATGCTGCCGGCTCTATCTGATATGCCGATGAACTCGGCAGGAGTGATTGTGACGGCACGAAAAGCCTCGCCCTCTGGCATACCTTCACGCACTGCAATGCCTGCATGAAGAGCTAACCACTTTGTGTTGCCGAAATCATCACACTGAAGGGCGATTCTCACGCCGCTTTTTGCCAAGATGCCGGGGTTCTTCAGGCTTATATTGGATACTTCCATTTTGACTTTCCCCAAAAGCGTCGGCCCTATTGTGCAGCGCACACCCTTTTCTGCAAGTACATCCGCAACCAAATAACCCTCAGTAGCATGCTCGATAATGAAGTCCAGATTGAACTCTTCTGCGACTCTGACTGCAGTAAGAATATCATCAGCCCTGTGTGAATGAATTCTGGCCTTTATCTCACGCTTTATGACCCGGGCAAGGGCTTCCATTTTCAAGTCTACTTCCAGGTTGTCCCCTTCTCTTTCGGCCTTCTTGATGTAATTGCGGGCTTTGGTCAGTGCATCGCGAAGCACAGCCGCGTTTCCCATCCTGGTGTAGGGCATCACCTTCTTGTCCTGGCCGTAACAGCGTTTGGGGTTTTCGCCGAGAGCCATTTTCATAGCCTCAGTGCCTGGAATAACCATTTCGTCTACTGTCCTGCCTCGCAGTTTCATGGCAAACCCTGTACCACCTACTACGTTTGCGCTGCCAGGCCCTGAATAGACTGTTGTGACCCCTCCTGCTACAACATCTGCAATCGAAACATCCCGGGGGTTAAGGGAATCGATTCCCCTTACCTGGGGAGTTACCGGGTCTGAAAACTCGTTTCCGTCATCGTTTGCCCAAACCATCGGCTCCCCGAATACAGCCAAATGGCTATGGCAATCAATGAGGCCAGGTGTCACTACCTTGCCTCTTGCATCGATTACTTGAGCGCCTTCAGGTATGAAGACATCTTTGCCCACAGCCGTAATCTTGCCATCT
>DUTL01000172.1 GCA_012842105.1 Candidatus Fermentithermobacillaceae bacterium
AAGGTGATTCCTGTGATCACAGAACCTCTGAGAGGCCCGCTGCGCACCCCGGAACCGCTGTATACACAGGCGGCTACACAGTTGTCTGCCTCATTCCTATGAGCATACCCTTGGGCGCCAAAGCCAGCCTTACCCCGTGCCCGCCTGGAAGGCCAGACACGTCTCGCAACCAACCACAATAGCAAAACCAAGCCGCCAATGAAAAATCTAACTGCCAGAAAGGTGAAAGGCTTTACAGATGAAATTGCCCCTTTCACCAAAACGAAAGTTGTGCCCCAGATAACCGTTACCAGGAGCAACAGCAAATCAGCAACCATTTGTGGCATATGCTTTACTCCATTCAAAAGTGCTAAATCTTGCGCCGGTAGGAAAACCCCATGAAACATCAACTCTGCGTATGTCTTTCGGCCTCACTTTGGCACAATCATCAAACTGCCGGTAAAGTGAAACAGCCAGGCCGCCGGGATGTCCTACGTTTCCGAATCTCTTAGTTTCGGTACACTCAATGCAATGATAAGACTGCTGGGTGAAACGTTTAGGACCGTGACACGTTTAGGACCGTCCCCAATGTTCCAAGTCTAAATAGTAGAGCCCTGTACACACCCGGGTTGCCGGCCCTGCCTGCCAGATATGCCCGTCGTGTTTCCACTCTACCAAAAGGGTACCGCCTGGTAAATTGACCTTAATAGGTGTTCCCCTGCCGGCCTTTCCGTTAAGAATTGTGGCAACAACCGATGCAGAAGACCCGGTGCCTGAGGCCAGGGTGATACCTGAGCCTCTCTCCCAAATACGCATGTCTATTGAGTCTCTTGATCTCACTGCCACAAACTCGATGTTGGCACGCTGGGGGAACACCGGATGGTGTTCAAGTACAGGCCCTATCTTCTCCAATTCAACTTCCCACACGTCGTCGACAAAAAACACGCAATGGGGATTCCCCATGGATACGCAGGTTGCGTATAGCACCCGGCCCTCGTATTCTATAGGCTCATTAACCACCGGCTCAGGCCCGGCCGGTTCTGCAAGAGGGATTTCGGCCCTTTTCAGGCGGGGAATGCCCATATCCACAGAAACCGATTCAACTTTCCCGTCTTTTACCGTGAGGTAAGGCCTTATGAGGCCTGCCCCGGTTTCTACCACCAGCGAGGTCTTTTCTGTCAGGTGATTCTCATACACATACCTGGCGAAGCAACGCATTCCATTGCCACACATCTCGCCTTCCAACCCGTCTGCGTTAAACATACGCATTCTGAAATCTGCAATTTCTGAGCCTTCTACGAGAATTAGGCCGTCAGACCCCACTCCGAAATGACGATCTGCCATTCGACGCGTCAATTCAGGCCAATTGTGTTCACGGGGGTATGAAAACCTGTCGATATACAGGTAGTCATTGCCCAAGCCATGCATTTTGGTAAAAGGGACTCCCCTCACTGTACCATCATCTCTCCTGTATGTATTTTCTCGGCCTCAATCATTTTGCTTCCGGGGCTACTATCCCAATTGTACCTAATGTGCATCGTGATGAACATCGACCTGGCAGGTTTCGTGCATCAAAGTTAATATTTGCCTAATTTGTGCCCCAACTCCTGCCTCGTGCCGGCTAATCCGGAAGGCCTTCCTGCCGCCATTATATAGCAGGTTTGGTAATTGCCCCTCTAGCAGGAGTTTTGCTGTCTATATCGAATGCAATTGAATAAGGTGGATTACATCAACTTAGTAATTTCTCTAGACTTGCTGCAGATTTCGGAGGAGAACCGGTTGGCAAAGTTTCTTATTTCTCACGGAAAACCCTTCTTGGCAATAATGTCCGTGGTTGCGCTTGCATTGTTTGCTACAACACTGTATCTGAACCGGCAAATCAATAGCCGGTACCAGGGCATATCCGTCAGCTCCCGGCAACATCGCACCCATCAACCCGGGCCTCTTAGAATCGCGGATGCTACCCATGAAACTCAGGATCTAGCTTCTCTGAATCTAACCTCCCTTATCGAAGACGAACGCGTTTGGCTTGCGGGCTGCCAATTGCCAAACGGTGCGCTTGCCCAGGCCCCCGGCAGCAACACAGTAATCCCCTATTTCGCAAACCTTGCAGCAAAAACACTTGTCAACAGCAACCCTGAAGCAGCACAAGAGTACATTTCGTGGTACCTGTCTAACCTCAACAAGCCGGACCAGTGGGGGCTTTCAGGAACAATATACGACTATAGAGTGGAGTATTTGGCCCCGGGCGAAGACAGCAATTCCGCTGAAATCTTTATGCAGCCAACCAGAAACTACGATTCCGCAGACAGCTATGCATCCACTTTTCTCTCTTTGGTGGCAGATTACTATTTCACAACTCAGGATAAGGATCTAATCAGGGCCAACCTGGAGGATATTAACCTTGTGGCAAAAGTGATCGTGGAGCTTCAAGATGAAGACGGCCTGATCTTTGTCAAACCTGGTTCGTGGACCAAATACCTCATGGATAACGCCGAGAACTACCGCGGCCTCATGGATTGGTCTCAGGTTCTGGATGAGGAAGGTTATGCTGAAGAGGCTGATCGGTTCAAATACGTGGCCGCCGGGATCAAAGACGGCATCAACCATGTGCTCTACGATCCTGAAAAGGGAGCCTTTGCCTGGTCGCTGTCGCCCATTTGGAAACGGTTTCCCAAAGAAGGCAAATGGTACCCCGATGGAGTATCACAGCTGTACCTGCTAACTTGCGGCCTGATATCTCCCGGAGATCCCAAAGCCGTCACAATATGGCACGACTTTAACCACAACTTCCCCGAGTGGAAAACAGGCGCAAAGAAGGATAAGTTCCCATGGGGCAGCGTGGCACTTGCCTCCCTCATAATGGGAGATTCCAATAAGGCGCTGGAATTTGCCGGCTGGGCCAACGAAACATTCTTGCTCAATGATAGGCCGTACCCGTGGTACGTTCTGGAATCTGCAAACCTTATCACCCTTCTTGAACATATCCTGGCCATGGATTGACCCTGGATAACTTCGTCTTGGACAGCGTGCCAACGTCCAGTAAATACCTATTTCACAAACCCCAGCCCTTTGAGTATTTCAGTCATTCCCGCAAAATCGCGGTAACCGGCCAGACTGGCTTTCGGGTTACCTGTTGGATCAAGGAATACGAGTGTAGGAACGCCGATTAGACACAACCGGGGGCAGAGTGTGCATTGACAACAAAGAGCGCACCTATCCGGGCAAAGGTGCGCTCTTTGTTGCTCGGGTTGCCTAAATCAACAGTGACACAGTATTGCAGAACCCAAAACTTCAGCCTGACTCACAAAATCTTGCTTAGAAAAGCCCTGGTTCTTTCATGCTTCGGATTGCGGAAAAACTCTGATGGTTTTCCTTCCTCTACCAATACCCCTTCATCCATGAACACAACCCTGTCCGCTACTTCCCTGGCAAAACCCATCTCATGGCTTACGACGATCATAGTCATACCCTCAAGAGCCAGTTCCTTCATGACCATCAAGACCTCTCCTATCATTTCAGGGTCCAGGGCGGAAGTAGGCTCATCAAACAGCATCAATTTAGGTTTCATTGCCAGCGCCCTGGCAATGGCTGCCCTTTGCTGCTGCCCGCCTGAAAGTTGGTGAGGGTACACTGCCTCTTTATCAGCAAGGCCTACTTTTCTAAGCAGCTCTCTGCCCAGTGCCTCTGCGTCTTCAACAGGCATGTTCAAAACTTTAGCCGGTGCAAGGCTGATATTCGCCAGTACCGTAAGGTGGGGGAAAAGGTTGAATTGTTGGAACACCATTCCGGCAGTTTGCCTGATCAGGTTTATGTTCACGTTCCCATCGTCGAGATTTACGCAATCGATATGAATCTCTCCTGAAGTCGGCTGCTCCAGGTGGTTTATGCAGCGCAAAAAGGTGCTCTTTCCGGACCCGCTTGGCCCGATTACCACGACCACCTCGCCCTTGTTCACCTCGAGATCTATGCCGCGAAGCACATGGAGATCTCCAAAACTCTTGTGAAGGTTCTTAACTTCGACCACTGCCCTTTATCCTCCCTTCTACCCGCCCTAGCAATCTGCTGAAAGTAATGGTCATTACAAGGTATATCAAGGCAGTTGTAAAGTACGCTTCGAAGGGCCTGAAACTCTGCCCGGCCATCATCTTTGCTCGCATCATCAGATCTTCCATGCCGATTACAGAAACCAGAGATGACTCCTTAAGTAAAGTTATGAACTCGTTTCCCATGGGCGGAATCACCCGCCTGATAGCCTGAGGCAGAATCACATACCGCATGGCCTGGCCATACGTCATCCCTAAAGACCTGGCAGCTTCCATCTGACCGGCCTCAATGGATTCAATTCCACCCCTGTAGATTTCGGCCATGTACGCAGACGAATTCAGAGTAAGGGCCACCAGGGCATCAATATATCCTACCGGCCTGTAATGGAATATCTGGGGCAGGCCAAAGTGTACCAGGTAAATCTGGGCAAGAAGGGGCGTGCCTCTGATGAAGTCTATATATATCTGACACGGGGTCCGAATAATCCTGCTCCCGCTGATACGGCCGAGCGCAATAACCAGGCCAAGCATAACCGCGAGCAAGAACGATATGAAAGTGAACTGAACCGTAATTCCGACCCCTCTTACCAGAAAGGGAAAGTACCTCGCCACAACATTTAAATCAAACAGGATTGCTCCCTCCCCTTGTCAAGTTCCTGTCCATGGTGCCACCCGGCACAGACACACGTTCGCCTATTCGGGCCGCCCTGGCCTCTTCACCTGTCTTACACTCATGCAATGCTCAGGTTTAGGCCGGCTGCATCAGCACCGGTTGAACCATAGGCCCTTGCACTGCAAGGGCTTCAGGCTGCTTAAGTCATGTGTCAACTGCACATCAATGAACAGGCCAATTGCTTGCACCTTGCTTATCGGACCCGCCGGTTCAACGGGTGCCGAAGTACTTCTCATACAGTTCGTCATACTTACCGTTTGCCTTTATTGTGGCAAGGCCCTTATTGACCAGGCCATGTATGTCCTTATCTTGCTTGCGCATGGCAATACCGTAGTACTCAACAGTAAAAGCCGGTTCAGGTATAATCACATTTGAATCAGGGTTGTTCTTCAAATATTCTTGAATCACCGGTAGGTCTGATATGACTGCGTCCACTCCGCCCACCTTAAGCTCGTTAAATACATCTGCGGCCCGTTCCAACCTCTTGATGCTCAGCCCGGGTTTGTCCTCTTCTTTGAATTTCTCATCGAGTTTTTGCGCGGCATAGTCTCCTGTGGTGTTAATCTGAACCCCAACGGTCTTTCCCGACAAGTCGTCCAAGGCCTTAATAGGCGAATCCTCTTCTACGCACCACGCCTGGCCCGACTCAAAGTAAGGATCTGAGAACTTGACTTCCAGAGCTCTTTCGTCGGTAATAGTCATCCCAGACACCACAAGATCAGCTTCTTTTGTCTGCAGCGCAGCAATTAGGCTGTTCCAGTCCAAATTCTTGTACTCAACTTCAAAATTGGCAGCTTCTGCTATAGCCTGGATAAGATCAACGTCAAATCCTGCCGGCTTGCCGGTCTCTTCATCTACAAACTCAAACGGTGCAAATGTACACTCACCAACTGCAACAAGTTTCACGGCCGGGGCCTCGGGTTCATCATCGCCATTGGCAGCTGCATGCTCAGGCTCTTTGGTACATCCGGCTACAAGTGACAGCACCATTAGAACAATCAAAGATACAATCGCAAATCGTTTTTTCATGTAACTCTCTCCTTTGTGTAAAATGGGCCAGGCCGCTATCCACGATCACGTCCTGTCCCCGCATTGCAGGCCGCACATATTTGTTCCTTCAGTTCCGGCACCGGTGCAGCAAACAATGTATTGCTTTGAAGTATTGTGTATGATTATGCAATTCATGAGGGTATTATAGCATGTAGTTGACAGGATGATAATACATCTTTCGGGAATTCATCAACCAAACACGGCCAATTTTGTGCCTATTATTATCCTGGCCTCCTTAATATGCCGCATTAGGCTCTAATCGCCACTTGGATTTTTGGTATGGGTTTGGAACATCGTGGCAGTTTTAAGGAGCAGACTACCGGCACCGCTTGCGGTTAGGCAGGCTGCCATATATCCAAACTTAGGACATACTGGACCTGGAAGATGCAGCACCGGAGGCCGGGGGGTAGGTGGCATAATGCTTCAACTGGGCTGAGCGTAAGGAGGGGATGCATGAGGCAAAGCGCCCAGCGGAGAAGACTCCAGTGGCGATGCATAAATATGCAACTTCTCATGGAAACCCGCAACGGCCCTATGCGAATGCCCGGGGCTAAGCCCGGCGCCCCTCATCCAGACACGTTCTTTGCGGGGCGCCGGGCAACACACACCATTATAGGTGCGCAAATAGCACGCAGAAGCAGGCAAAAGCGGGCAATACAGCCTGCAACACCATTTCTGCTCTACATTGATGCTTTGTATATGCTTAAGACGTCTTCATAAGAAAGAGGCTTGTAGGTTCCGACAGAGCCTCCGTTATTCTCAACTGCAGATTTGGCCATCTTTTCAAGGTCTTCTTCTTTGATTCCTATTTCTCTTAACGTACCGGGAATTCCCAAACACTTGAGGAACTCTCTCGTCTTATTGATAGCTTCACGAGCTATTTCATGCTTCTCTTTGCTTTCGTCTATCCCCCATACGTTTACCCCGTACTCAACGAACTTGTAAAGGTTCTCGTCATCCAAGACATGCTCCATCCAATTGGGGGTGAGTATCGCTAACCCTACTCCATGGGTAATATCATAATACGCGCTGAGTTCATGCTGTATGGGGTGAACGCTCCATCTGTTAGTTCCTTTTCCGAACTCCAGCAACCCGTTTATGGCAAGTGAGGATGCCCACATTAAGTTAGCCCTGGCCTCATAATCATCAGGTTTCTCCAAAGCAATGGGCCCGTATTTGATACAGGCCTTTAGGAGGCCTTCGGCCAGCCTGTCTTGTAAGAAAGCACCCTTGACACCACTAAAGTAGGCCTCAAATGTATGGCTCATGATGTCAGCGGTACCGGCTGCAGTTTGCTTGGCGGGCACTGTAAACGTATAGGTTGGATCAAGGATTGAAAACTTCGGCGCCATATCCGGATGTCCTACACCTAACTTCTGATTTGTTTCCATGTTGCTGATTACAGCACCGGAATCCATTTCTGAGCCTGTTGCTGATAAAGTCAGTACTGCCCCAATAGGAAGCACTTTTTCGACTTGTGCCTTTCCGATTACCAGATCCCAAGGCTCCCCCTCGTAGAAATAACCCGCCGCAATAACCTTCGAGCAATCAATGGTGCTGCCGCCACCTACGGGCAATATGAAATCTATATTGTTTTCTCTTGCAATTTTGATTCCCTTTTCGACCGTAGTAATCCTCGGATTAGGTTCAACGCCACCCAATTCCCAGAATTCTATGCCGCTTTCCTTCAATATTTTCGTTACAGTATCATAGACTCCAGTCCTCTTGATGCTTCCTCCACCATACACGAGAAGCACTCTGGAGCCGTATTTCTTGATTTCATCGCCTAGAACTTGAATCTGGTTTTCTCCGAAGAATATCTTTGTTGGTATGTGACAGTCAAAGTTCTTCAATTATGCTATCCCCGCTCTTATGTATTGTGATATTTGTTACTATGACGATTGCAGCTACATCTTTTGGCAATAGCGTACTTCCAAATAAGCCTCCTCTCTTGCTACGCCGATTCTTGTCCATTGTACAGGTTATATGACGGTCTTGGGCCTGTCAAACCTGTTTATGCCACTTCGGATCGGCCCCGCTTGCCTCCCTTTTGGCTTCGAAAACCCGCAAACAACTAGCTCATGCCTAACAGTTGAATTTGGGAACAAGACCCAGGACCAGGCCTAGAAGCGGGCTCAGGAGCGAGTCCAGGCCATTTCCCAGCAAGCCAGGCCAATCAAATGGTTTCCTTGGCAAAGCACCGGCTCTCCTCCAGCCTAATACGTTGAATGCAACTCATCATTTGCCTCCTCCAACCTTTCACATTATATAGACACAATAACTACCTGGTTTACATAAACTGCAGTGATATTAATCCCAAACAAGGAGGACCTGCATATGCGAAGGCAATTACCAAATAGTCAAAAGCCTTTCAGGCTCTTTCGCGACACGGAACAGGAACTCGCACGTGAGCAGGCAACATTGAGGCTAACCCGTCAGGATCCACAATCGACTGAAGATAGAGGAATTGACAACAAGCCGATTCTCCCTGCAGGTAGAACCGGCAAGATTCCTGAGCCCCCGGCTTCGCATGAACCTGCGCCTGCAGCGGGCTTCATCCAAGAACCCGATCCAGAAGTTTCGTTGGCCGAACACAATGGTTTCTCTGAACCGGATTGGCCTTTTGGCAGCGAAGGGCCGGAAGCAAGCCAGATGGCGTCAGACACACCTTCCAGCATGATTTTCGGCGAACTGGCCACAGCATATGTGCCCTGGCAAATGTTTACCCAGACCCTCAGCCTTCGAGAGGCACTCAGGGCCGGAACACTCTTCCCGGAACTGATAAGAACTCCGCCCCTTTACAAAAGGCCAGAGGCTTAAGGAGGGATTTGACAGTGAATGCACAACAAAAAGAAATGCTTCTTAGAATCATGGAACTGCAATTCGCGGCTACGGAACTCAACCTGTATTTAGACACTCACCCTGACGACATGCGAGCGCTGCAGGAGTTCAGGATGAGGTCACAGGAGCTCATGAGTGCCAAAATGGAATATGAGCGTGTTTACGGGCCGCTGCTTAACTACGGCCTTGGAATGACAGGCCGCACATGGCAATGGATCGAGGACCCGTGGCCATGGGAAGTAAACTGGAGAAGGAGTTGAAAAGAGCATGTGGGTTTATCAGAAAATGCTCCAATATCCGGCAAGGGTCAGATCTACTAACCCCCGGCTGGCGAAGGTTGTAATTACACAATACGGCGGGCCCGACGGTGAGCTGGCCGCTTCCCTGCGATACCTCACCCAAAGGTACACAATGCCCATTCCTGAGGCTAAAGCTGCATTGACCGATATCGGCACCGAAGAGCTTGCTCATATGGAGATTATTGCCACTTTGGTGTATAACCTGATAAGGGATGCAAGCATTGCCGACATCAAAAGGGCCGGGATGGACGGGTACTATGCCGATCACGATAAGGCCCTGTATTTTGTCAATGCAGAAGGGGCGCCCTGGGTAGCTTCATACATCCAGTCAAAAGGAGATCCTATCACTGACATCCACGAAAACATGGCAGCGGAACAAAAGGCAAGATCAACTTACGAGTACCTGATACAGCTCTCAGATGATCCTGATGTTACAGATACCCTGAGGTTCCTGTGGCAAAGGGAAATCGTACACTTCCAAAGATTTGGGGAAATACTCAACCTGCTCCACGACTACTATGGGAGGCAGCATGTATTCGACATGAAGGGCTGGGATCCTAAAGGCGGGCAGTAACCTAAAGACAGGTGCGAACCCAAGTAGGCCCGGAGTCGCCGAAGTCACACGGATATGGCCGGAGTTACGCGAATCTCGCGGGAATCACAAGATCGAGCCACAAGATACATCTAAATGGTTTGGTCACACGCCTGTTATACGAAGGAGAGCGTCACAGCCATGAAAACCGGCAAAAAGCCCCGGTGGTTCAATCCTCGGGGCTGTTGTTATTCATCTACAAGACAACTCTGAACTCATCCAGTTCAATGAGTTCGACGATGACACTGCCGCCATCACTGAAACCAACTTGCTTCCTCACCTCAACGGGAATGAACAAACGGCCGCAAGACTCTCAACGCTTGCCTGATCATTCTCATATCTGTGTGTTCGGTTCCCGGTCGGTTTCAGAAAGAACCCGGCGCGCCAATTCCAGATCCTTTTCAGGCACAAGCACTTTGATTGATGTCAAGCCCGGGTACACGCTTGACGGCAGAAATGACCGGAACAGTACCTCAATACCGTAAGGCTCAAGAGCTGAACGAACAAGTTCTCGTTCTAATTCGGTTGCCACTGTGCGAACCTCGACAAACTTTTCATCGGCCATGGCCCTCGCCCCTTCCTGCCCTCGCGTGCACATTACCACATCGCCGGGCATTGTTACCTAATTCTAGCATTTTGTAAGAGGCACTGTGAAAGTATTCCGAATTCTCCTCCACCTCATACGTCTGCTTTCGGCCCTAACAAACCGACCCAGACGAGGGTTCTGTTTAGGGTTGAGACGCCTGGCCCGGTTTCCCCGCCTGGGAAGTATTACAAATGCCTGACGAAGTAGTTGCCCTGTCCTGAGAAAGATCGCTCAAGAAAGCAACGTGTTCGGGGAATGATCTTGTTATGAGGAGGCAATGCTCGATGATAAACTGGATTCTCATGAGAATGATGAACCCGTTGACAGACGACGTAACCCGTACAATGCTAACCCAGGACTATCCCACCAACCCATTTGAGATCGTGACTGTGGCTGATAAACTGACCCCACGAGCCATAATTGAAGCCGGTATGCGATCACAAACAGGTAAAGCGCTGCAAAGGCCCTTTGGAAGCCCGGTGGTACGCTCTCCCTGGGATGATATTTTGCTGACTCCCCGACAACTCTTTCAGTTACCCACAGCAACCCTTGACGAAATCAGCACTGCTACGGTAATCGGCAGAAACGCAAGAAAGCCCCTGAATCTTGATATACCCATAATGATAACAGGAATGTCCTATGGAGGTTCGCTTAGCCTGAAACTGAAAATGGCCCTGGCCAAAGGGTCAGCCATGGTAGGTACTTCAACTAACACAGGGGAATCAGCCGTCACCGGTGAAACACGCTCTTTGGCTAAATACCTCGTGGGCCAGTACAACCGTGGCGGATGGCTGACATCCCGTGAGCAACTCAGCCTGCTGGATGCCATAGAGATTCAGCTGGGGCAAGGAGCCTTCGGCGGAGCAGTTGAATCTACCATGCAAAGCGCCACCATCGGCAAACACCTGAGGAAGACCTGGCACCTGAAAGAAGGGCAGGACGCCACAGTGCGCGCCCGCATGCCGGGAGTGTCTACGCCAAGAGACATCGTAGAACTTGTTAGCAGTCTCAAGTCCGCTCACGACATCCCTGTAGGTGTCAAGATAGCGGCCAGCGATTTCATTGAGAAAGAGCTTCAAGTGATTGCGCAAACAGACGCGGATTTTGTTGTGATAGATGGAGCCGAGGGCGGAACCGCAGTGGCGCCACCCACTTTGGAAGACGATCTGGGACTGCCAACCCTGTACGGCCTTGCCCGCACCGTAGACTGGCTGGAGGGACAAGGGCTACGTGACCGTTTCAGCGTCATCGCAGCAGGCGGGATGAGAACCCCGGGGCAGTTTCTCAAGGCACTGGCTATAGGCGCAGACGCTGTATATGTCGGGTCAATTGCAGTTCTGGCTGCGGTCCATGCCCAGGTCGTCAAGATACTGCCCAAAGCTGTGCCTGCGCAGATGGTGCTTTACGACGGCCAGTACTCTGATAAGCTTGATGTAGACCAAGCTGCAACCAGTCTGGCTAACTTCCTCAAATCCTGCACCGAAGAGATGAAACTAGCCCTTCAAGCGCTGGGCAAGAAATCCGTACGCGAACTGGCCCGCGAGGACCTGGTGGCCACCTGCAAGGATCTGGCGGAGTTCATGAACATACGCTACGCCGGGAGTCCCCGGAGATACGCTTCCAAGACCCAACTTGCCAGCGACAGGCTAAAATGAGCTGCAGCACTGCTACAGACTTTTATTGCTTCTCCAATCGCAGCCAGGCCCCACCGCTCGTACCATAGACTAAGTGACACTCACCAAGAACGGCCGGCGACATTCCTGCCGAAATGGCTTCAGATTGTGTTTAGTCCCATATGGTAACGCCATCATCCAAACGGGCTATGCAATCCGCCTTCCCTGTTTCGATTATGCTGTTACGCAGAGTGGCACGCATATAAAGGTGCTCACCCGCAACATAAACATAGCCGACCGATTCGTTAAGGCCATTCTTCAATCCGCCGTCTCTTTCATCTATCAGCGAAGGATCGATAGTTTCGGGGTGCTCCTGCCATTGTTTGAAGGTGATGCCAAGCCAATTCCCGTCTCGGTCAAAAAACTCGTTTGCTTCTTCAATGAGTTGGGTAGTTTCGTTTGTCGCCAGATTAAGGCAATTTACAACATGGCAAGGCCCGTTTTCATTGGAACTGATACCCATGTAATATAGATTGCCGCTGCTGTAATTGACAAAGTCTCCGCCCTGCAAGACAACTCTGACCGTGTCGCCGTCCAAATCCATATGATAAACTTCATTTTTATCAGCGTCCAAATAATAAATTCCACTTTCGTCGACTGATACATTGTAGGTATAAGTCTTTATGAGTGTTCTCTTGCTATTCGCAGCAATGTCATAAACCCCCAATTCCCGAACGTTACAATAATAGACTTTACCCATGTAGTAGTAAGCAACAGACATGTTGGGCACGAGCAACTTCTGATTTCCGCCGTCCAAATCCGCCCTGTAAATCTGCGGAACGTTGTTTTTATCGCGTTTGTCAAAATACATGCCGCTCTCAGCAACATAGAGATTACCGCAATAGCCTTCAGTGAGTTTCGTTTCTTCTGTACCGTCAGTTTGGATTTTGCAAATCGAATTGTTGTCCAGATGGTCTATATAATAAATCCAGCCATCAAGAACGTTTATGTCTTCGGCAATACTATTACTGATTCTTGTCTTGGACGAGCCGTCAGGCCTTGCTTTGTACAATTTCCAACCATCGCTCTCGCTACGGTAATATACATATCCGTCATCGCCGCCGCACACTAAGCCACCAGCGCCGATATTGCCGCCTTCAAACCCGACACGTTCTGTCTGCACAGCAGGATCAGACAC
Organism: Candidatus Fermentithermobacillaceae bacterium; assembly: GCA_012842105.1. Classification (GTDB taxonomy): domain Bacteria; phylum Bacillota; class Sulfobacillia; order Fermentithermobacillales; family Fermentithermobacillaceae; genus DTU015. Next base: position 12,878 of record DUTL01000172.1, read on the forward strand.
ATCAGGCACACCTGGTGTAATAGATGCTTCCGGCAGCGTATTTGGTGTACAGCCTGCCAGGCATGATAGGATAAGGATTAAAGATAGCAGGGTTGCAGTTCTCTTGGCCATAGCGCTATACCCCTCCAAAAGGCAATAGACTAACACTATCGCCTGCGTTGAAGCCGGGCTGTTTCCTGATCTCGGCCGGAATGAGCAGACGTCCACGGCTGTCTACACCCGTTAGAACACCCATGGCCACTCTACTCTCCCACGCTTTTCCCACATCTTACCTTTTCACACACGAGAACGCAAGTGTGAAGTGATACGGGATGTTACCGGTCAATGATATTGTCACCTTGGGGACTGCGGACTGGGGAAATGTCATTATGTTTTCGTCCTTGGAGAATGCGTGCCGGGTGGTACGTCACGTGTACCATTAAACTCTATTCTCGCACGATAACGGCTGGAGTGGTACACCCTGCGTACCAATAATCCTCGCTTTCGATGGGAGAACCCGCCGGGTGGTACGCCACGTGTACCATTAGGCCCGATTCCCGCGGTGGGTCACCATGATGACTATGCGATCCCGCAACATCTCAAGGTAGCGCCGGAACAGATCCGCCTCTGCTAAAGGGTCAAGGTTTGAAGTTGGTTCATCAAGGATCATGAAGTCACGGTTCCTGTACCAGCCCCGCGCAATAGCAGTTTCTGCCACTGTCCGCCGGACAGCTCCGTGCCACCCAGATCCTTGCCTAGAAGCGCATGGCTCTCTGCCCCATCAAAGCCTGCAGACGCAAGAGCTCCCACAGTTTCCGCTTCATCACTCACACGGCCTCTATCACCAATGTATACGTTCTTTGACACGGTGAATGTGTTATACCGGGCTGGGTCCTGGAATACGGCCGGCATAGCTTCATATCTGGAAGGGGGTGGCACAGCACTGGCTCGGCTACAGAGCCGCTCCGGTGGGTTTGCGCGGTTCCAGGCACAGCACTGGCTTGGCTGCAGAGCCACTCCGGTGGGTTTGCGCCGTTGCTGACATCGCACTGGCTCGG
>DUTL01000173.1 GCA_012842105.1 Candidatus Fermentithermobacillaceae bacterium
AGGGGTTACCCTGCCCGGCCTCTTTACTTCGCCTGTAAAGCCTTTGCTTAACACACCGTCAGACGCACCAGGGCTGTCCGGGGTTGCTTTGCCTGCAGCTGTGCCAACCTCCTCAAGAGGCTTTCCCGAAAGCAGACGTTCCAGTTCTTCTGACTTCAGAGTTTCCCTCTCAAGAAGTGTTTCAGCCACCAACACAAGGCTGTCACGGTGTTGAGACAGAATGTGTTTGGCCCGATCGTAACACTCGTTAATTATGTTGCTCTCTTCCTGATCTATCGCTGCAGCGACCTCTTCTGAAAAATCCCTTTCTCTGGCAAGATCCCTGCCCAAAAATACCTGGCCTTCCTTCTTGCCGAAAGCAAGCGGCCCTAGTTTCTCCGACATGCCAAACTCCATTATCATACGCCGGACCAGGCGGCTTGCCATTTCGAGGTCATTTGCCGCGCCACTTGAGACTTCTTCAAAAATCATCTCTTCAGCAGCCCGCCCTGCCAGAGCTGAAGTGACTCTGTCAAGAATCTCAGACTTCGTTATAAGATACCTATCCTCTGTAGGCAGCTGAAGCGTGTATCCAAGAGAGCCACCTCTTGAAATAATCGCTACTTCATGAACAGGATCTGCATTGGGAAGTTTGTTTGCAACCAGTGCGTGCCCGGCTTCATGAAATGCAATAACCCGCTTTTCCTTGTCGCTAATTATTCTGGACTTCTTCCTCGGGCCTGCGACCACTCTTTGGATCGCTTCTTCAAATTCATGCATTCCAATGCGCCTCTTCTTCTGTCTTGCCGTCAGAAGCGCAGCTTCATTGACTACGTTTTCAAGATCCGCAGGCGTAAACCCTGGAGTGGCTTTAGCCAATATCTCAAGTTCAACATCCTTTGCCAAAGGCTTACCGCGGCTGTGAACCTTGAGTATTTCCGTTCGTGCATTCAGATCGGGCTTGTCAAGAATAACCTGGCGGTCGAACCTTCCCGGCCGCAAAAGCGCTGAGTCAAGAATATCCGGCCTGTTAGTGGCAGCCATAACGATAATCCCCTGGTTTACGCTAAACCCGTCCATTTCAACCAGCAGCTGGTTGAGGGTTTGCTCCCGCTCATCGTGCCCGCCGCCCATTCCGGCTCCCCTCATACGGCCCACTGCGTCTATCTCATCGATGAACACAATAGCCGGGGCCCTCTTCTTGGCTTGCTCAAAAAGATCTCTGACTCTCGCCGCACCCACACCCACAAACATTTCGACGAAATCAGAACCGCTGATTGACAGGAAAGGTACTCCTGCCTCTCCTGCAACCGCCCTTGCCATATAGGTCTTACCGGTACCGGGTGCTCCGAAAAGCAGAACTCCTTTTGGAATTCTGGCGCCTATTTCCACATATTTCTTCGGATGCTTGAGGAAGTCCACCACTTCCTGAAGCTCTTCCTTGGCTTCATCGCAACCGGCAACATCGTCAAACGTGATTTTCTCATGTGAATCTGACTGCAATTTAGCTCTCGATCTGCCAAACTGCATTACCTGCTTTCCACCGCCCTGGGTTTGCTGAATCATATAGAAAAATATCCCTACCATTAGTATTGCAGGTAACATATTGGTCAAAAGGGATACCCATATTGACGGTTCTTGCGGCAGTTTCAGCTGTACCACAACCCCTGAAGAAACCAAAAGCTGGTATAACTCCGGGTCGACCGGGATAACTGTCTTGAACTTAGTACCATCCTTAAGAGTCCCGGTTACACTCCCGGTAGCGGATTTTTGATCGGTCACCGTGATTGAAGATATTTCACCGCTCTCTACATGTGAAAGAAACCGGTTAAAATCCATTTCAGTAAACTGATCTTTGGGGGTAAAAAGATCAGCCAAAGAAATTGCCACAAACATAAGCAAAACATAAACTGCAAGGCTTCTCCATAGTTTGCTGTTCAATCAAATCCCCCTCTCCATTCAGACAGACATCTTTTCCTGCCATGTACTAACCTTCCGACCCAAACACAGAAGTAACTCGCTAAATCGTAGCACAATTCTGCCTTCGCCGCAATAACGGCTCAATCTCGATTTCAATGATTTTGCCGGTATCTGACTGGACCTTGAACTGCTCACTTAGCCTGAATCCCCCAACCCAAACAACACTTCCTCCTGACGTGAAGATGGGGATAAAATTACGGTAGTATCGCGGAATACCCATAGATATGAGCAGATCCTTAATTTTCTTTTCCTTCCCTTGCATCCCCAAGGGGGCAAGCCTGTCACCGGGCTGTCTTGTCCGCAGCCGGATGTTACCTTCACACCTATTGTAATCCGCCCACGCTTTTAATTCCAGCATAAAAAAAGAAGTTGGCCCCGGCGGTCTTCCGCTGCAATGCTTGGCCCATTCATCGCCACTGGTGTTTTCCAGTATCCTGGTTGTAACAGACAGCCCCAATTCAGGAACAACGGTATATCCCGGTATTTTCACCACGATATCCAGGCCTTCAGGCGGAGCAGGGTAAAAGCCTATGTGATCCTGATGCCTGTGAGCGGTTGCCTCGCCCGGCAACGACACAGTGTTTTCATTGCCCCCGAGTAGCCGCAATACATGGCTTATCTCTAAATTGCCGGTTTGTCCGGTGCATTCTCGCCAAGCTTTGTCCAATACCCTTGAGCCAATGGCTTTGGGAAGATTCCGCAAGCTCTCCTCACTAACCAGGGTAACTCTGCCTTCTTTCATTGAAGCTGCAAGAAAAGCTGTTTCTGCCTGTTTCTGTAAAAAGCCTGCATCCCATCTTAATACCCGGGCCGTTTGAGACAAAGTCTCAATCAGAGACGGGTTTAGTATGCCCGAGAGTTCGGGAAGAATCTTGTGCCTCACCAGATTTCTTGTATATCTCAGGTCAAAGTTATATATGTCAGTTATGACCGGAAGGTTTCTCTTGCGGCAGTAGTCCTCAATGAGGTTTCTGGGAACCTGTATAACCGGCCTTATCACAGGGCCGTTAACCGGCGGAATACCTGCCAGCCCTTGAGTGCCGGCGCCTCTGGCCAACCTCATGATCACAGTCTCTGCTTGATCGTTCATGTTATGGCCCAAGGCAATCCTGTGAGCCCCTGTCCTTTTGAGCAATCTGAAAAAGAAATCATACCTGGCTATCCTGCCCGCTTCTTCTACTCCAACCCCAAGGGTTTCTGCCAAGTCGAAAACCTCTTCATGCCCTACCTCAGCCGGAATGTTCCTTTGCTTGGAAACATCCAGCACAAGTTGAGCGTCTTTATCCGCTTGCTCGCCACGCATATGGTGATGAAGGTGGGCTACATAGAGGCTGAAGCCAGACTCACTGGACAAAATATGTAAACTATCCAGCAAACACATGGAATCAGGCCCGCCGGAAACAGCGCAGATTACTGTTTCGCCTGGTTCAATCATACTGTATTCCTGGATAGTTGAAGATACGATATCAAGAACTTCGCGTACAGGATCCCGAGCCGTGTGAACCACCCCTGTAATCATGTTTCATCCATACACATACCACGTGTGGACAGTGTTTTCAAATGCTCTCTATAAGAGCTCCTACTACTGTTATATCATCGTTTGGCGTTTGCCTTTGATAACGGAGGCTGTGATTCACCAGGGATTTTACGCAATCATCCAGAGCATTTTCTTTCAAACGGCCTAATCTCATCATGAGCATATGCTCCGCCCTTGCCGGCACCGGGCTTGACCTGAAAACACCATCTGAGACCAGAAATATCAGATCGCCGGGGTTAACAGGTTCGCTTGTACCATAGCAAAGAACATGGGTAACTGCCCCTGCAGGAGGTTTGGAACCGCGAACTGCCAGAACATTTCCATCGCTCTTTCTGATGAAAGACGGCGGAGCCCCCAGTTTGTAGAAATAGGCCCTTTCTATTTCAGCATCAATCACAAGGCAATCAAGTGCTACGAAACTGTCGGGCCTCCACGCAAGATGCAGGGTAGAGTTTAAGAATGATATGCATGACTGATGGTCCAGGCCGCAATCTATCAATGACTTCAGCAGCCGGACTGCATTCCTGCTTTGCTTGGCAGCCATTTCGCCTTTCCCCATGCCGTCGACCAAAACCAGAAGCGTCTTTCCGGCATCCAGGTCATACCTAACCCACATGTCTCCCGGTTTATCAACACCAGACGCCGCAATGGTAGTCCCTTTTACCGACACTTTGAACGATGGGCCTTTATCCCCCATTGCCCCGGTATCCCTACCCGGCCCAATATTTGCCGCCAGCTGGCTAAGGCACTTGAATTGGTAAGAAAGGCAACCGATGGTCTCAGATTCAATCGAGGACAACTGCTTCGCAAGCCTGTCTATGTGCTTTTCGTAATTCAGGTGAATTACCATTTCTCGAAACCTGCCGCATTTGTCGGCTGTGGCCAGGCTGCTGTCATATAAACTGAGTTTGCCGGTTAGCCGGGCCTTGCGGGCAAGGCCAATGAACCCTTCATACGTTTCTCCGAAATGCTGCTCCCAGCAAAAGGCACGGTTTCCACAGTCCTGGCAGACCTTCTCAAAGAGCTGCTTGATAGCAGATATATCTGAATCGTTAATGGCCGAAACCTCAAGGCTGCGGCCTGAACCTCTCTTGTCTGCCCCACGGCCTGCCCTGCCAAGAACCGTCCCTCTTGGCCTTTCACCGCCCCGAAGCCCCAGATCTTGATCGCCGGGGACTGGCTCCTCAAACTCTGACCTGGCAACGCCCGCTTCATCAAAGAGACGCCCGATTTCCGAAAGTACACTGAAGATTGCTGCCTGTCCCATATCACCTTTTTCCATTGGGCCGGCATCCGGATCAACACGCCGCTTGGTAAACCGAATGCTGTGATTGAGCCCGGAAATGCCCTCTAACAACAGACTCTTTGCGCCCGGGCCGATAAACACAATCACAACGGCGGCGATAATTTGTTCAAGCAACCTGTGCCTTATGATAGAAGCCGAGCCCGAAAAGAACGACATGGCCAGGCCTGCAGATAGATAGCCCAGGGTTGCTTCTATCTTGCCGAATTGCCCTCCTAACCCTGAGAGAACTCCCATTATGCCTAGCTGTCCAATTATTTCCTTGCCTTCCAGGCCGGTCAGGCACGCGACCAATCCACCTAAAATTCCTGCTAACGCCCCTGCGCCCGGGCCACCGGCGTAGGCTAGGGCAAGGGTTGCCGCCATGGTTACCATAAGACCGAGATCCAGGGTAAATAGCTTAACACCCTGGAGCCCGCCAATGGCAAACAAACTCAGCAATACCAGGGCCTGTACTGTCTTTCCTGAAGGTGAACCTGGCCGGTCAGCGCCGGACACCATGTGCAATGCTGAAATGAAGATCAACCCTGAAACCATAGTGCATAACCCTTCGATAAAAGCGGACAAATACATTGAGAAACTGGGGCCTGCGGCGATCCCCACACCAACCCGTGCCATGAAAACACAAAATCCGGCGATCAATACATCTGGTACGCGCGGATAGTTACCTTTGCTCTCTGGGCGTGTGAGTACAGTGATACCAATGATCGAAACCGCAGTAGAAACAAACCATCCCCATTGGCCAAGGCTGGCAGCGCCAGCAAGTACAGCAGAGGCCGCAAGTATAGAAAACCCTCCCAGGACTGTGCGATAGCTTACGTAGAACGCAGGGCCGAAAGGAGCAATGGCGGTTATGATCCGCACCCGGCCCAGCAAAAATGCAATAACATAGACAAGGTATAAAGGTGTCATTGCCGTGTGCCTCTCAATGCCGTCACTGCCCAATTCTTGCCTGGGCTTCCTACCGGTTTGGCCTAACTTATTCTTAACAAAATCAGTTATTCTGCTCACCTTGATTCCCCCCTGATACTCTTGGGAGTGGATCGATTACGCCTGGGTAAACAGGTGGCCTCACATGGTTAAAATGCATACTTCACCCGCTGGCATACTGCACCTGGTACTAAAACATGGAAGAACAACGCAAGTAAGGCTGCCTATATGCCAGTTTCACACCTGTTCTTCCATTTTATACCGGAGGCGGCAAAATCCTTGTCGGGGCTTGTCCTTAAGACGGCACAAGAGGAAGCAGATGCCTGTCGAAAAAAGGCATCTCCTTAGAACTGTGGGAGTATGTTGCTTACCCGGCCATGGATTCAGAGCATGGATTCAGAGCTTTGAACGATAATCCAATCCCACAAGCTCTGATACAGGAATCGTAAATGCAATTCCCTTTCCGGGTTCTTTCAGTTTCCCTGCTTCAATTATGGCTTCCAATATAGGTTGAACTCTGGATTCGGGGGATAAAATTATTATGATCTCTTTCGATGCTTCAACGTGCAGGTGGTGAAACAATTTCTTGAATTCATCTTGCCCGGTTCCTCTGCCAAATAGGATAGTCGCGCCTCCGGCTCCCCGGGCTTTAGCTTTATCCACTATGAAATCTGCTTTTCCTCGTTCAACTATGGCAACTATCGCATATACACCGGCCATTGGTAGCCTCCTCCTTACAAACTCTCTGGACATGTCCAATCTCACTTGTTTCCGCCCTGTTTCCACTCGCTATCCGCGTGCTTTCGCGTAAGCCTTTATTCCCGGCCGGAGGCCTACCGCCTACTAAGTATGCCTAATATCAGTACCGTTAGAGTCGGGCCAAGGGATGTCAGGCCCACCAGGCCGAAACCATTTAACAAAGGGTCAACGTTACTGATAACGTTGGCAAGCCCAATGGCAATTGCCATATTAATGGGAATATTGACAGGCCCCGTAGTAGCGCTTGCGGAATCAAATGCTATACCCACGAATTCTTCCGGGGCCAGAAGTACCAGGATACCTGCAAGTACCATCATAGGAAGAATAACGTTACGCGATGGAATATTGTTGAGAATTTTCAAGAGGCCCA
>DUTL01000361.1 GCA_012842105.1 Candidatus Fermentithermobacillaceae bacterium
AAGAAAGAATATACGCCTATCCCAGTATATGACGGGACCGTAGTAATAGACTATGGTAGTAATGGGGCAGTTCGGCTGCTACACTGGCTAGATACTTATCGATTATCCCATTCGACTGTTTTTGGGCAGGGGTTAACGGGAGATAAAAAAGAATCAGAAGATATAAACAGGTTGAAAGAAATCCTGGAAAAAAGCAAAGAAGCAAATCCAGAAGAAAGAAATGCCTTAGAAAAAGAGGCTATTAATATAGGCAAGAGAGTATTTGGGGAAAAATATCTAAATAAGATACTGAACCCTGCTAATACTAAAGAATCCTGGAGAGTGGAGAAAGAATTTGATGAAGCAAATAGATTTGAAAACGGTAAAATAAACAAGAACGGTAACAAACCCAATATCCCGTTAGCCCAGGCTATGTAGCTAATCAACAACCTGGCAATTAAGCCGGGTTGTTTTTTTTATAAAGGAGGTATTATATAAAATATGAGTAGCCCTCAATTTACTTACTATCAAAACGGCCAAGTCGAATCGGAGATGTGGTGTCAAAACGGTAAACTGCATCGTGACAATAATCTCCCGGCAGTGGTTGAATACGGAACGAACGGCAAAGTCACAAAAAAAGAATATTGGGTCAATGGACAATTGCATCGTATTAATGGCCCTGCCGAGATTTGGTACTATGGTAACGGGCAAATTGCCAGGGAGTATTATTGGCAGCATGGTAAATTGCATCACAAAGATGGTCCAGCTAAAATATGGTACTGGAATCATGGACAAATCCAAAAGGAAGAGTATTGGGAAGACGGCATACTACACCGCGATGATGATCCTGCCCAGATATTATATAATAAAAACTCCCAACCCTGGAAGGAGAGTTATTACCAAAATGGTAATTATTGTATAACCGAGATAAAACCTATCCCTAAAAATAGAAAAGGTTTATATTTGGTTCGTTAACTGGCCCGGCTTAATGCCGGGTTTTTTTATGGGCTGTTTCCCATTCAGCCCGCCTCCTTTCTTTTAGCCCTGGCTGGTACACACGGCCAGGGCTTTTTATTTAAAACCACGAAAGGTGGTGATAGTTTGGCCTGGGAGTGGGAACATGCAAAACAAACCATTACTTTACCGGCTGACTTTTGTCGAGACCCATATTTATTTGACACGGATACGCCAAAACAAAACATAGAGCTGCTTGCCCAGGAGCAAGAGCATGGTAACCTATCGTGGCAGCGCAAGGGTGATGATAGATATTTTTATATCCCGGTTGCAGTAATTAACTCCCTGCCCGTCAGTAGTAATTTATTTAGGGATACTATCGCTTGTATTACTCAAATGTATATTGATAATAACTATCCTGCCTCTAATATTATCAGTTCATCGATACGGCAAATAGCCGATAATATAGGCATAGCCTATAACGGTGAGCGGGCACAAGAGATAGAGGATATTTTGATATTTGCACGTCTTTACACCGTACAAAAACAACCTTTATACAGCATAGATAAGGGTAAGGTTGTTAGATATGATGCTACTTTTGGTTTTGTTGATTATGTTACCAAAGAGGTATCGGTAGACGGCATCCCAGTAAATCCAAAGGTTGCGCGGACGCAAATTAAACTAAATGACATATATACCCAGGTATTAAAAAATAAAAAATTACCTAAAGCGCCCGTGCCAGTTACTGCCTTACAAAAGGCTAATCAAGCACCAAGACGACTGGTGACTCCTACAAAAAACCTTATTTATAATTTATCTGCCCTTATCCCTAAAAATGAGGTTGAGTATAGTTTACTAAAGCTAAAAGGTATTACAGGATATCGGGAAACTCGAAAAGACAGATTAAGAAAAAGTATTGAAAATGTAATTAATCAGTTGTACCCAGTTATGATTTCTGATTATAAATACGACTCGATTAACGATAAATATATTTTTAAATTTGCTGGACAACTGAAACCTAATACGCCAATCAAAACAGCCAAGGGTGGGACCTAATACGCCACAAAAACCACCAAAAGTGGGACCTAATACGCCACAAAGTGGGACCTAATACGCCAAACCGCAATTCCGCAATCCCTTGATACACCGAAGGTTGAGGTATATCGTTTTTGCCTATAGATATTATAGATATCTATAGATAGAGGACACCCGCTTTAATTAGCGGGTA
>DUTL01000174.1 GCA_012842105.1 Candidatus Fermentithermobacillaceae bacterium
ACAGAGGACGATGTTCTTGCCTGTGCGTGCCTGGGCCGTGCAATCCCCAAGGGTGTGCAGCCAGGTTGATAATTTGCAGGCGTTATGTTTAGAATTGAAAGGCTGCCCTGCAATGCAGGCCATGATGAAGTGTTTGACAAGTTCCTGCAAATCGTAAACGCTGATTGCTGTGTAACTGTGTATTTGATCAAGAATACACAATCAGGCAGAGACAAGATCAGGCTGGCACAAGGGCATGATTTTGACATAGATATTCCGGAGGTCCTAGCAGATGAGAGTTGGAATAACAGGAAGCCCTCAGGCAGGGAAAACCACCCTTTTCAGGTTGCTGACCGGGATGGCCGGTTCAAAGCCCGGGGTTGGCACGGGCAACATAGGCGTCATGGAAGTGCCTGATGAACGGGTGCGGGCGTTATCTGACGTATACAAGCCTCAGAAAACCACTTATGCAAGAATTGGCCTGGTGGACATTCAATCTTATAAGGGGCAGGAGTTTCTCAACGCAATTCGCAATCTTGATGCCCTTGTAGTTGTTCTGGGCTCTTTCATGGGCGAACCTGGAGTTTTGGATTCTCTTGACTTTATCGATAACATGGAGACAGAGTTCTACTGCGCAGATCTTGCTTCAGTCGAAGGTAGGCTTGAGAGGCTGAAGGCAAACAAAGCCAAGCCTGTGAACCAAATGGAAATTCCGTTCCTTGAGAAGTGCAAGCAAGCCCTTGATAAGGAAATGCCCTTGAGGGATGTTGAGTTTTCACCTTATGAGCAGGATTTTGTATCCAATTTCGCGTTTTACAGCAGCAAACAGGTGATTCTGGCACCCAATGTGTCTGAAGAACACCTGGCGGCCGGCAGCTATCCGGGGATTGAGGAAATAAGCCAGGTGTCAGATGAACGGGGATACAAAGTAGTCGCGTTTTCGGGCATCGTCGAAGAAGAGATAGAGTCTCTGGACAAAGACAACAGGTTTGAGTTCCTCAAAGCTTATGGCCTAACCCAGCCCGGAACAGCCAGAATTGCACAGGCTGCGTATGCTGCTTTGGGGCTGATATCGTTTTTTACAGTAGGTTCTGATGAAGTAAGAGCATGGACCGTACAGCGGGGCACCGGAGTAAGAGAGGCCGCCGGCAAAATCCATACGGATTTGGAGCGTGGGTTTATAAAGGCGGACGTGGTGTCATTCGGAAATTTTTCAAAGATGGGGTCAGCTAAAGCTTGCAGGGACAAGGGCTTGGTCAGGTTGGAAGGAAAAGATTACGTGGTAAAAGACGGTGACATAGTAAACGTGCGGTTCAATGTGTAACGGTTTCAATTGAGCAGATATCCAAAGGCGATACAGCGTGAAGGGCCTTACCGGCGAAACATTCAGCGTTTGGAGGAGTATCCCCGTGCTGTGTTGAATATGTCGCTGTTAGTACCCGGTTTTTCATCTGCGGGCCGGGCAGCTCACGGTGAGCCGGCCATGCCGGCTTTGTCGAATGCGGAAACCGGTATTCGTGAGTACGCCGTTTTGATCTAGGAATTGGTGGTCGTTATGCGCATATTTTCTCTGTCAAGTTCAAGTAAGTATG
>DUTL01000010.1 GCA_012842105.1 Candidatus Fermentithermobacillaceae bacterium
ATTACCAAGCCTGTGACACGTGGCGAACTTGAAGTCACAGTGAGAGGCCGGAGGAAAGTGCCTTCACTCCCCAATAACCGAGCCCTGCAATGGCAATTATGGTTACGGAAACAACAATCCACTTCCTCCATTTGCTCCAAATACGTTTCATTCAATCGTCTCCTCTCCCGCATCTCCCAGTCAATGTTGCCCTTTCCGGCCATATTAGCCCACTGACACAAAATGTACAATGCTTTACGGGCCTGAGCTTTCCTTCCTCGACAATCACCACCGGCTTGCGTTGCCCGTAACGTTGGTGGCCCGGGCCTGCGCTTTCATGTCCTCAGCAATCACCCGCCTCTACAGCGATGACTGCCTTTACAGCTATGACGACTACACCATCGGATTTGTTCCCATTATTTGCCCCGTTTCCTTATTCTCACCGGGATCACAGCGCATGCGTTCCCGGGCCGCGGGTTTGCTGCAGCAAAGCAGTTCACGGTTCAGTGTGATTCAGTATGGCTTGGTGTGATTTGAATGAGCGCTTAACCTCAGTAGATATGTACGATACATAGATGACATGGTTGCTTCCGCCGTTCTACAGTTACCTTATTGCATCTTCCTCTGCATGTTTCAAACACAAACACCCGGGAGGCCTCGCCCCCCGGGTGTTTCTACCCTAAATCACCGGCGGTTCAATTAGTAGTCAAAGTCCGGGGAAGGCGGGTAAGGAGGTGTTTTCTCCGGCTCAGGCTTTTCAGCCACAACCGCCTCAGTTGTAAGCAGCATGGAAGCCACAGATGCAGCATTCTCAAGCGCCGAACGTGACACTTTGAGAGGATCAACAATTCCGTGCTTTGCTACTTCCACAAACTCCTCGGTAACAGCATTGAGGCCCCAGCCCTTCTTGCCGCTGGATTTCACTTTCTCAACAACGACTGAGCCTTCAAGCCCTGCATTCTCGACGATCTGCCGGAGGGGCTCTTCGAGGGCCCTCTTGACAATATTCACACCGACGTTTTCGTCAGTTTCCACTTCCAAATCATCGAGGACATGCAGCACGTTGACGTATGTGACTCCGCCACCGGGAACCATGCCTTCCTCGACTGCAGCTCTTGTAGCAGCAAGAGCATCTTCGAAACGATGCTTCTTGGCTTTGAGTTCGGTCTCAGAGGCAGCTCCCACTTTAATAACCGCTACGCCGCCTGCAAGTTTGGCAAGCCTCTCTTGCAGTTTCTCACGGTCATAATCGGAATCGGTTTCTTCGAGTTCACGTCTGATCTGGTTGATCCTGCCTTCGATATCTTCCCTGCTGCCTTTGCCCTCAACGATAGTTGTCTTTTCCTTGGAAACCCGCACCCTCGCAGCTTCGCCGAGCATGCTGAGATCCACATTCTCAAGTTTGACTCCAATATCTTCAGACAGGAACTGCCCGCCTGTAAGTGCAGCAATATCGCCAAGCATTGCTTTTCTTCTATCTCCAAAACCAGGTGCCTTAACAGCGCATATTGACAGGGTTCCGCGGATCTTGTTGACCACCAAAGTAGCCAGGGCTTCACCTTCAAGATCCTCAGAGATAATCAACAGGGGCCTGCCAGACCTTGCTACCTGCTCGAGCAAGGGCAGAATATCAGCAACTGCGGATATTTTCTTCTCATAGATGAGAATGTATGGGTTTTCAAGCTCAGCTTCCATAGCATCGGTATCAGTGACAAAATACGCAGAGAGATATCCTCTGTCGAATTCCATACCTTCTACAACCTCTACGGTTGTATCGGTACCCTTAGATTCTTCTACGGTAATGACCCCGTCTTTGCCGACTTTGTCCATGGCGTCAGCGATAATGTCGCCAACTTCAGGATCGTTGCCGGAAATGGCGGCAATGTGTGCAATGTCCTGCTTATCTTCTACAGGAGTTGCCAGCGTTTTCATTTCCTCTACTATCCGAGCAACTGCCTTATCAAT
>DUTL01000175.1 GCA_012842105.1 Candidatus Fermentithermobacillaceae bacterium
CTATCTTGATCAAGCTAAGTGCTGCTTTGGGCAAAGAACTCTTGCTTTACAAACTAGGCCTTGACGGAACCAGGGTGATTTCGGCGTGAGACTTGAATCGGCCTGCTTGGGGCTGGCAGGTGACAGAAAGGGGATATCATTGTCGAGGAAGAAACTAGGCCTGATCATAAACCCCATTGCAGGCATGGGCGGCAGGGTGGGGCTGAAGGGGACAGACGGGGCTCGTATCCTCAAACGCGCCATAGAACTGGGCGCGCGTCCTGAGGCGCCTGGAAGAGCCATGGTTGCTCTTAACGTGCTGGCCCCTATTAAGGATGAATTCGAACTTTTGACGTATCCGGACGATATGGGCGAAAACCAGGCCCGGGCCGCAGGGATTGCCCCTGTACTACTAGGGACCCAGGCAGAGCCCAGTTTACTGCAGTCAGATTCAGTTGAGCAAACGCCTGAGTTTTCCGGGGCGGCGCCAAACTCATGCCGTGCGGGAGGCCTTCGCACAGCGTGTCACGTTCGTGTTCGACAAGAGAAAGACGAACGAGGTGACAGCAACGCCGCCGGCGGTATGAGTAGAGAGTATGCAGGATATGAGTTGGATCCTGCGGCCAACGCTAAGAGTGTAACTTGGCCGGCTCACCGGACTACTGCCCGTGATACTGAAAATGCTGCCCGCGATATGCTCCGGGCAGGAGTCGATTTGATACTCTTCACGGGCGGAGACGGCACAGCCCGCAATATATATGACGCCGTCGGAGACAAGGTGCCTGTTCTGGGTGTTCCGGCCGGAGTTAAGATTCATTCGCCTGTATATGCTACTAACCCTCGAAGCGCAGGGCAGTTGGCAGCCAAATTCCTTAAGGGCGAAGTAGCGGCTGTTAGGGAAGCCGAGGTTATGGATTTGGATGAAGATGCTTTTCGGGAAGGAAGGGTTACTGCAAGACTGTACGGATACCTGCGAGTGCCTTATGAGGAGCGGTTGGTGCAGAATCTCAAGTCAGGCAGCCCTGAAAGTGAAGCAGCCGCTCTGGATGGAATTGCCGGCAGAATCATAGAAGAAATGGAGCCTGGTGTAGCGTACATCATTGGGCCTGGTACAACCACCCGTCCAATTATGGAGAAACTGGGCCTGAGCGCGACTCTTCTGGGGATTGATGTTGTTCTAAACGGAAAACTGCTGGTTGCTGATGCAAGTGAGAAGCAGTTGCTCCAAATACTCGACGGGGTACTGGCAACTCAATGTAACAAGGCAGACAGAACTGAAACTGATACAACCCCAACCATGCCAAGCAAAGGAGCAAAAGGCGCTCAGATTATGGTCACAATCATTGGAGGCCAGGGGTACGTATTTGGCCGCGGAAACCAGCAACTTAGCCCGGAGGTAATACGTAAGGTGGGCAAGAACAACATAAGGATTGTGGCTACCAGGGATAAACTCAATGCTTTGGATAGGCGCCCACTCCTGGTTGACACAGGCGACGATGAGCTGAATCACATGCTCAGCGGATATTTCCGTGTGCTTGTAAGTTATGACAGGGAAGTGATGTACCGGATTGGGTGACCTGTGATTGAAGTTTTGAGTGGCTGATTACATCCAGCGATTCGAAAGGCAGTTTGGCTAACGGTTCCCCCGTCCCCCCCGGGACTGGATTATGCTGGAGTGCCCATGTAATCTACATACGCCACATACGCCGGCTGAAGCGTCTCCGCAGATTTTGTCATTGCGGCGTTCTGTTCATATTCCCCTCCTTCTGCATATGGGCTCGGTAGTGTGCGGGAACCAACTGCACGGCGACGAACTGACCCCGTGATCCATGTTCATGAATGCACCATGTTCCTCTCGACATCCACGCTGACTCTTAACCGTTTTCTGAGAACACGTCACGTTCTAACACACATCAGCCGTAACGTTTGCGCCTGCGCACGGTTCAACCCCGCATATGTCACGTTCTAACACACATCGGCCGGAACGTTTGCGCCTGCGCACGGTTCCACCCCGGATATGTCACGTTTTAGCACACATCAGCCGAGACGTTTGCGCCTGCGCACGCTTCCGCCCC
>DUTL01000176.1 GCA_012842105.1 Candidatus Fermentithermobacillaceae bacterium
CTTCGGTTTATTACAGCTCTGGTACCGGTGCTCATAGTAAACGTGCCAATGGCCGCTGCCATCCCCGCAAAGGAACACGCAGTGGTGCAGAAGTACATGCTTACAGGGGCGGCAATTTGTCTTGGGGCGGAAATTGCCAGAGCGCTTCTTACAGCACTGGCTCAATCCAGGCAACCCAGAGCGGTCACCAAAAACAAGCAAACAGCACCTACCCGGAAAGCCAAAGCAAAGGCAGGTTCAACGAAATCAGGCCGTGCACACACGGAAGCCGTGGAAGCTTCAAAACCGGTTACCGGGCTATTGCGGGTACCTGCCATACTTGCCATTGTTGTGGTAGTTGGCCTGGTGCTTGGGTTCACGACACAAACAGGACAAAAGATTCTGTCCAAGGTTATCCCCGAAACAGTAATCAGGCGTTTCAAATCTATTACCCTTACTGACAGAAGCCTGGTCGTCCGGTTTTTCGCAACCAAAGACGCTTTCTTGATTGCCAAGGATAATCCTCTGGGAACAGGTGCCGGAGGCTGGAATGTTCTTTACCATAGATATCAAACCATCCTCTACTGGTTCACTGAAACCCACAACCATTTTGCCCAGGTGTTAGTTGAAGCAGGTTTTCCAGGCCTCATTGCTTATGCCATATTCTGGCTGTCGACATTTTGGATGGCATTTAAGGCGTGGCGAGTATCCAAGTCTGCCGAAGAAGGTAAGTCGCACATTTCCGATACGCTGACTTCTGAGCTTGTTTCCACAGGTTTTGGCGTTTTGGCATTGGTGATTCACAGCTCGGCCGACTTTGATTTGTCTTTACCGGCCATAGCAATGGCGCTCTTTGCGGCAGCAGGAAGCCTCGTAGGCTCATCTAGAACTGTTTTATATGCCGGGGGCCGGGTAGATCCAACTCCAGGCGGGCCAAAGGACAGCAAACCGGTGTCAACGTGGAAGTTCATGGGTAAGGATACACGTGCTTTGGAATGGAGGCACCTTCTGGATGCGTTTAGCTTAGTCGTACTTGCCGTAATCATCATGGTCCCTGCCGGTAAGTACTACAAGGGTATGGCTTACGGAAGTATAGGTGTTCAAGAGTTCTACAAGCGAAATGAGCATGACGGACAAGACTTTATGTACAAAGCCATTAACTATGATCCCCATACCTCAACTTACGCTATGGACATAGCGGTAAGTTACTTCCGCGAATACAAAGAGACCCAAAACCCGGGTACAGCCAAACTGGCAAAGACATTGCTTGAGTTTGCCAGGAGACAAAACCCTTATAATCTTGCAGACCGGGTAGCTGAATTTGAGTTGCTCTTCTCAGCCGGGCTTTACGATGACGCCACAGATGTGGCATATGAGATAACTGAGATGATTCCATTGGATATCAAGTTTTATGAACATCTGGCACTAAGCGCAAAAGAAGCGATGATGACCCATGGAGCTTTGGTATTGTCCCAAGGCATACAAGACCAAAGCAAACAGGAACATACAGACGCTGTCAGGAGATATGCTGATTTGATAAAAGAGATCCCGGCCCGGCTTGAAAGGCAAAAAGTGGGCATTACAGGGGTTTATGCGCAAATGTGGAATCCAAAACAGCTTGATGTGACCCAGCCCATTGCCCTGGCTCTTGGACAGGTGCACTTTCTGGAAGGAAACTTTGAAGCCTGCGTAGAAAACCTCACACTGGCATCTAAGAAAGCGGATCTTGAGAATCAAGCGGGCACCTGGTTGCGAGCGCTGGCCATGGCCACTCAAACCAATGTGGCATTGCCTGAGGGAGCCGAGCCCAATGAAGGTGAAGCGCAGGCTGCTGCCATTATGTACGGGCTGTTAAGCCGGTAGCCCGGCAACGCAGATGCGGGATACAACCGGGAGGAAGATGGCGGGGCCTGTTGATCTTCAGGCTTTATAGCAGCATGAAAACAAGTTGGCGACATACTGCCACGGAGCAAACCAAACGGGTCATGACGGTACCAGGCCAGAACACATGACGGCTGAGTAAGAATCTTAGCCGGTTTGAGCGAGGCGTCAGAAGTAGGAGGATGAAGGCATTTGAACGGCAAACAAGAATATCAAGACGGGGGTTACCCGCAAAGAGAATTTCACGGGCAGAGGGGATACGGCCCCGGATATTATCCGTACCCCTATGAAGATGAAATTGACTTAAGGGAATACATAGGCATTTTGTGGAGCTGGCGCACGTTGATCATTTCCATAACTCTGCTTTCCATGGTTACAGCAGGAGTGTTGAGTTTCTTTGTGCTCCAGCCTGTATATGAAGCATCAACTCAAATCGTGGCATCGAAAGATTCTGTGCCCCACGAGGTTATCAAGAGCCCTTACTTCCTGGCGAAAGTCATAGACGAGCTTGATCTTCCCGATGAAGAGCGGTATACACCGTTTGGCCTGGCAAAATCACTGTCGGTATCAGGAAAGTCAGCTGAGCTCACGGTTATAAAAA
>DUTL01000177.1 GCA_012842105.1 Candidatus Fermentithermobacillaceae bacterium
TCTATCTCCAATCTCGGCAATTACATCGCCAACACGCACTGAATCGCCGTTTTTGACTGTGAACTTGATTGCGCCTGCCGCAGGTGCGGTAAGCACGGTTTGCCCATGAGAAAAAATAGCTTCTCCAGACGCGCGTTCATCAAGAACTCCGGGGATTCCCCGGCCTACCGGCACAAATGCGCCGAGGAAAGCAGATCTGAGATAAGGCCAAAGTAAGACCAGGCCAAGCAATACGAAAATCAGTGCAATGGCGGTGTTTTTCACATGCTTGCTGAGCTTTTTTCTTCTGGTTCTCTTTTTCTTTGCCATACTACATAAGAGAGTATTGCACACAAAGTCTCAAGTCAAGCATTGGTTCGTACAGCCAGGCAAGGCGTCTTACCTGTTTGAACGCCTGAGGTACCGATCGGAAAGTTCCACAAGAATCACGTCTTCGCCAATTTTCTTGATGCTGTCCCAGGGAATAACATAATCATCTCCGTATCCGAAAAGCCCGAAAGCTTTGGACTGGCCCGGCACAATCACTGCAACTATTTTTCCTGTAGTAAGATCCAGTTCAACATCGACAATATTGCCCAATCGCCGCCCGTCGCTTGTATTTATGACTTCACGCATGGAAAGATCAGAAGCCCGGATCACGGAAACACCCCTTAACATTATATGGCGAAAGAGGTCTTAAGTATTATAAGGGTGCTATGTTTTTTGCGGTTCAGGGCTGAACTTTGGCCGCGCCAATTCTTGAAGAAAACATTGAGGTAAAAGCACGTTTGCCCTTTTCCAGAATATCCAAAAGCAGGAATCTGAACTGGATTGGGACTTGTTTGAGAGACTCTTCATCAACCAGTATATACTGGTTATCGTCAATTATGATGTTGGAGGCACCTTCAGTGATTTCTTGACAAATCTCATTTCTTCTCACGATGTCAACGAAACACATAGGAGGATACATGACACACCACCAATTGTGCCCCTCTCCTGCCCCAAGCACAACCTGAAGCGACTTGTAAGGGCCTTCAGGGAGAAACACCGTTTGGCCTGACAGAGTCTCATAATATCTATCCGGGAAAAACACAGTTTCGATCTTGGCTTTTGCATCATACTGGATTCCGGAATCAGCCAGGCACTCTCTGGCTGTTTGCTCAATTCCAGGCAAAAGCCCGGCAATAATCCTTTCAGCATGTTTGGCATCCTCTGCGTGCAGCAGGTATTCCCCGAACGTATTGAGTACCGAGTCACGCACTTTGAGCTTCACTTCTTGATCTGCCATCGAATTTGAATTGCCTATTATGTGCAACCTGATCAGGTTTGTGGGAGTATAGGCTTTCCGTGTATCATAAGCTCGGGCCATAACCCACCCTGCGCCAAGAACAACTCCTGCAACCACAGCAAGTAAGACTGCTTCCACAAAACCCTTTTTGATTCTTCCGGCCATGTTTACACCACCCCTTTCTTACAACGACATATCTTGCCTCATTTGAATCAATGCCGCTTTTTCCAACCTGGAAACTTGCGCCTGAGAGATTCCTATTTCCTGGGCAACCTCCATTTGCGTTTTTCCCTCAAAGAATCTCATTCTTATTATTGCCTGTTCCCGCTGGGATAATTTCTGAACGGACTCATTGATAGATATTTCCTGAAGCCATGTTGAATCTTCACCTTTTTCATCTCTAACCTGATCCATTACGTATATCGGGTCACCGCCGTCGTGATATACGGGCTCAAACAGGCTGATGGGCTCCTGTATAGCATCAAGGGCATACACAACTTCATCTTCAGGGGTTTCCAATTGCTGTGAGATTTCCCGCAAAGAAGGCTCCCTGCCCAGCTTTGCAACGAGAGAATCGCGAGTTTGAAGCGCTCTATATGCAGTATCCCTGAGCGACCGTGATACGCGGATAGGATTGTTGTCCCTAAGATACCTCTTTATTTCACCGATTATCATGGGAACAGCATAGGTGGAAAATTTTACATTTTGGCCAAGATCAAAATTATCGATGGCCTTGATGAGGCCGATACACCCTACCTGAAACAGATCATCTACATATTCTCCCCGGTTGGAAAACCGTTGAATTACACTTAGAACCAATCTCAAATTACCGTTAACCAGTTGTTCTCTTGCTGTTGGATCGCCCTTTTGCTTGGAAATGAAGAGCTCTCGCATTTTTGTTGAAGATAATACAGGAAGTTGGCTGGTATTGACTCCACAAATCTCGACTTTGTACAAAGCCACTTTTCCCCCCGGTTGACTTGCCAGTTTTTGTTGAAGTCACTCACAAAAAGTATTGCCTCAATTACCAGGGGTTATACAACATGGCTTTGTACATTTTCCCATTTTACTGCAAATTGACGATATCCCTCTGCAGCTTTTGCATAATTTTTTTCTCTAACCGGGAAATGTAAGATTGTGAGATACCCAGCATATCTGCCACTTGTTTTTGGGTGCGCTCAACACCGTCTTTCAGGCCGTATCGCAGATCGACAATAGTTCTCTCTCGCCACGGAAGCCTGCTCAGCACCAGTCTGAGAATCTGCTTGTCATCTTCTTTCTCGAGGTCGCAATAGATGAGATCCGGAGCGGTGCCCTTTACATCTGAAAGGCACAGTTCATTTCCTTCACCGTCAACATTTAGGGGCTCGTCAAAAGAGATCTCAGACTTTGTTTTCATGGTTCTACGCAAGTACATCAAAATTTCATTTTCAATGCATTTTGAAGCGTATGTAGCCAGCCGTATGTTCTTGCTTACGTCAAACGTAGATACAGCTTTTATGAGTCCGATTGAACCAATGGATACCAAATCATCAATAGGGATTCCGGTGCTCTCAAACTTCTTTGCAATATATACAACAAGCCGCAAATTCCTCTCAATCAGGGTAGACCGTACGTCAGGGCTTCCGTCTGTAAGCCTTGACAGCAAACTGCTCTCTTCCTCCTGAGACAGAGGCGGAGGAAGGGCTTCCGCTCCCCCAATGTAGTCTATCCTGCCGTGTAAGCCCAATCTCGCAACCAGGCGAGCCCATTTCATGGAAAGCAGTAGCCTCAACTCGCTCCATGACATCAAATCAAGACACCTCCCTGCGCCTTAGGTTAATTTTTGAATCATAAGTTTACAAGTTCGGGATGTAGCAGAGCCTGGTACAGGCCTTGAGGGCTAAGCCGCTTGCCGGAAACTCCTATCACAGCGTCTTTTCTGAGCCTTCCATGCTTGCCTGTTAGGTACAATGCGTCAGGCTTGAAGCCAGGCAGAATTCCTCGGTTCCCTGATACATTAGTATAAGGAATGAGCCTTAGCCTTTTTCCTACAGGTGATTCTGTAAGCCTTGCGGTTACCAGGTCCCAGGCGGACAGGAAGAAATGAGATACTTCGTGTGGCATAATGCCCTTTAGCGAATCCCAATCAACTATTATGACTGGAAGCCCGGAAACCGGATCTCTCAAGTCGTTTCCTGTGTCAACCATGCCCGTCACCGGTATACAGTGGCCGTCAAATGTTATCTCAACTTGCATAAGCGGGACCCGCCGGATACCGGAGAAATTCAACGCTCTCCACAGGAATCCCGATGAGGAAACCACCACCAAAGCCAGGGCTAACGTCCACCACTGAGCCCCGGAATACTCTTGACCAATTACGCTGTACCTGGGCAAACCGGGCTTGCCCCACATGTAAAGGGCCATGGCTGTACCTGCAACCAGGGCGGAGCACAGGTAAAAAGACCCTGCAAGGGCAACAAACGAAAACCCCCGCACTTCAGGGTATGAAAGGGCAACCATAAAGAGGCCAAAAACCACTCTGGCGGGAAAACCAAAAAAGGGTTGAAGAGGTAGCGTAAGAGCGCAGACTGAGTATAAGCCTCCCAGGCAAGACGCGAAAACCGCCCGATTGGTTTTGAGTGGTTTTCCTGTCATCTTCCCTGTAGCCAGAAGCATTACATAATTCACTATGAGGTTAACAAAAAATAGTACATCCAAATAGACATAGCTCTTCATTGCCTTAACACCCCGTATGGACATGGATATTCATGTCTGTCCACATTTATTCCCAAGTCAGATCATACAGGGCTGCAAGCGCGAACTATGTAACTATGTGTTTTGTGCTAAGATCGCCTTTTACCGAGGCTTTTCATTGGATTTTGCCCTTCTTAGAAAAGTAGGGACCTCGAGCAAATCCTTGGTTTCCATTTTCATGAACGGCTCCTTCTGCCTCAGTAGTCTTCTGGCGGAACTGTTGTCGAAACCGGTGGCAATCACCGTTATTTGTATTGTATCTTGAAATTCCTCATTTATGACAGCGCCGAAAATGATGTTTGCGTCAGAGTCCGCAGATTGCATCACAATTTCAGCAGCCTCGTTAACTTCAAATATGCCAAGGTCCGGCCCACCGGTAACATTCATCAGGACACCTTTCGCCCCATCTATGGTTGCTTCCAGCAAGGGGCTGGCTATGGCCTGTAAAGCAGCTTCTTTTGCCTTATTCTCACCATGGGCTACGCCAATTCCCATAAGAGCTGAGCCTGTATCCATCATGATGGTCCTGACGTCAGCAAAATCAAGGTTGATCAGCCCGGGTACGCATACCAGATCAGAGATGCCTTGAACACCATGGCGGAGCACGTCGTCAGCTACCTTGAAAGCATCCAAAATAGATGCGCTTTGCTCCACAACCTGCAGCAGGCGGTCGTTGGGTATCACTATCAATGTGTCTACATTGTCGCGCAGTTTATCGATGCCTTCAAGCGCAACTGTCATTCTCCGGCGTCCCTCAAAAGAGAATGGTTTTGTCACAACACCAACGGTTAACGCTCCAACCTCCTTTGCAGCTTGAGCAACAATCGGAGTTCCCCCTGTGCCGGTACCTCCGCCCATGCCGGCAGTAACAAAAACCATGTCAGCGCCCTTAAGATATTCAACAATATCATCCCGTGATTCTTCAGCGGCTTTTTCTCCTACTTCCGGATTGGCGCCTGCCCCCAACCCTCGTGTAAGAGTTTGCCCAATTTGAAGTTTCGCAGGGGCCATTGACATGTTGAGGGACTGGGCATCAGTGTTAATGCAGATAAAATCCACTCCCTTGATGCCAGCCTCAATCATCCGGTTAACTGCGTTTGTCCCGCCTCCCCCCACACCAACTACCTTCAAACTAGCATATCTGGGTTGCTCTTCAATCATGGCCACACAACTCCCCTCTCCTCGTCGGCTATGCTTTCAATATCAACTCTGTATTAACCTTCACCATTGGCCTGAGTTGTGGTCTTTTCCCCAACCTTTTCCCCTGTCCATCCTCTTAGATAATGTCGTCGTATCAGGCCCAGGTTGTTAAATATCCTTACTCCAAGCGCCACAACTGCAGCAAGGTACAACTCGATACCCAAGACGTCCCCAAGGTAAACAAACGCAGCGGCCAGAATGGTATTGCCAAGAAAACCGGTGACAAAAATCGTAATGTCGAAGTCCCCTTCCAGGCTTGCTCGCAGGCCGCCAAGGGATGTATCTACGCCCGCCAAGAGGCTGACTGCCAGGTAACGTGCAATTATCACCGGAATTTTCCATGGAATATTAAGCCCAACTACAATTCCCACAAGCAAGGCTGCCAAAAGATACCACATTACGATCCCTCTTTTTGAACTGGTTTTGCAAACCTAAAATTGAGTGACCCGCTGTAGGCAGGCAAGACGATCTCTTGCTCCACCTTAATCTTCACGTCAATACCCCA
>DUTL01000178.1 GCA_012842105.1 Candidatus Fermentithermobacillaceae bacterium
CTGGAAGCCGGTTTGCGTAGGTTTTTCTGTACTGTCGAGATAACCGCTCAAGAGTCTGAATCGCCTGAGCACATCCAGCCCTCACATACTCAGAATTTGAGCACTTTCAGACTCTTGAGCGGTTATCTCGACAGTACAGAACTCAGATTGAGAAAATTGGGAAGCAATTAGCCCCATGGAGCCCACTTGTCTGGAAGCCGGTTTGCGTAGGTTTCAAGAAGGATTATCAGTGTCTCATGGAGAAGAGGCATCCAATAATATGTCATATTGTCTGATCGCATGGCCCCAGATCTGCTACTTACAGATCTAGGCACCATCCGCATTTGCTCATGGGAAACGGCCGAATTGGCTCAAGTAAAGGGAACCGGCGAAAAAGGGGAGAGAAGATATGGCTGAAGATGTCAAAGCGAATCTCACAGGTAGTCTTGAAAACACAGATACATCCCAGGTTACATGGGAGGATTATGCCCGTGCCGAGAGGTTCTTGCCTCAGAACATAGGCAAATTGGCTTTCAGGCTCAGCATTACCTCAAACTGGGCAGGTAGGGATGATTGCTTCTGGTACAAGGTACATACCCGTGAAGGGAAATATTTCGTGTTCGTAGACCCTGACGCGGGCGTTCGCAGGGATGCCTTCGACCACGTAAGGCTCGCAGCTGAATTGTCGCGGGCTACCCGGCGCGCCTATGTTCATACACATCTTCCTTTTGATAGGTTCAGGTATGTTGATTCCAGCCTTTCGGCCATTATTTTTGAAGCCGAGGATCATATCTGGCAGTTTGATCTTGAGTCCGGTGAACTCTCTGTCAAGGACTCTGAGCAACTGGATAAGCAACTGGACAGGCAAATTGATGAGCATCCGGGCGCTCACGGCGAGGTGCTTTCGCCTGACGGGAAACTGGCTGCCTTTGTAAGAAACTCTAATCTCTACGTTAAATGCGTGTCCACCGGTGAGGAGGTTCAACTGACAACTGACGGTGAAGAGGGATATCATTATGCAGCGCCTATGAGGAATCCCCTTCTCGAAGCGGGAGTTTTGAAACCGGAACTCGCCGGTTACTATTTAAGGCCTGCTGTTGTTTGGTCACCCGATTCCAGCAAAATTCTTACATACAAGATTGACCACAGGGGTATAGGTGAGTGTTACCTTGTTCAGTCGTGCCCATTTGACGGGAGTAAGCGCCCAAGGTTGTACCGCTATGCTTACCCCTTGCCCGGCGAAACCAATGTGCCAATGGCAGAGCCCCTGATAATCAATGTCGGAGCAGGCGGCGAGGTATGTACTCAACCTGCTCAAACCAAGGTAAAAATCGACCCTGTGCAACAGCTGTATTATGGCAGCCCTCACTGCTGGACTCATTGGACGGCCGGTGAAAACCAGCGGATTTATTTCATGCGGCGTGAGAGGGGATACACTGTAAAAAGGCTGTATATGATCGATCCCGAAACAGGAGATACCCGGACACTCATTGAGGAGGAAAGCCCCACTGCTATAGAGCACTACGCCCCAAGGGCAGTGGGTGACGGCAAAGAAATTATCTGGCAATCTGAAGAGGACGGTTGGGCTCATCTCTACTTGTATGACGGGCTCGCAGGCAAACTCAAGAACCAGATTACGTCAGGCCCGTGGGTTGTGCGTGAAATCGAGCACGTAGATGAACTTGAGCGGGTAATCTACTTCACTGCCGGTGGGAAGGAGGAGGGAAGGGACCCCTATTTGCGGCATCTTTACAGGGTGAATTTCGACGGAAGCGGTTTGCAGCTTCTCACTCCTGAAGACGCTGAGCACGAGATTACTTTTACGCCCAGCGGCAAATATTTTATTGACCGGTATTCCAGGATTGACCTGGCGCCTGTGACGGTCCTGCGCACCAACAACGGAAGCCCTGTCATGGAACTTGAAAAGGCCGATTTAGAGTTTCTTCTTGAAACAGGTTGGGATTTCCCGGAAAGGTTCACTGCAAAGGCCCGGGACGGAGAGACTGATATTTACGGTATGATCATGAGGCCGTCCAATTTTGATCCGAATAAGAAGTATCCGGTTATCGAAGCCAACTACTCAGGCCCTCAGACTATCAGAACACCTAAGGCGTTTGCAGCAAGCGAAGGAAGCAGGCAGTTTTGGCAGGACCAGGCCATAGCTGAACTTGGGTTCATTGTAGTCACTGTGGATGGGTTGGGGATGGCTTTCAGGTCCAAAGCGTTTCAGGACTACTCGTACAAGAACCTTGGCGACGCCGGCATGCCTGACCATATTGCCGCTTTCCGGCAGCTTGCTGACAGGTATCAGTATATGGATCTCAGCAAGGTGGGCATTTACGGCGGCTCAGCCGGAGGGTACGCAGCATGCCGGGCCATACTGGAGCACCCGGACTTCTTCAAAGTTGCGGTTGTCTGGGCCGGAAACCACGACCACAGGACCGATAAGGCCAGCTGGATCGAACGCTATATGGGGTTGCCGGTAGGCCCTCATTATGAAGAGCAGGCAAATCCCACTCTGGCGGCAAATCTGAAAGGCAACCTGTTTATCATGCACGGTGAAATGGATGAAAACGTGCCCCCGGCAGCATCTTTGCAGCTGGTCGATGCACTCATCAGAGCGAATAAGGATTTTGATTTCCTGATTCTGCCCAATGGTTCCCACTCTCACGGGTTCCATCCATACATAACGCGCAAACGATGGGACTATTTTGTGAAGCACCTGCTGGGGGCAACTCCTCCTGCAGGGTATTCGATTAGAGAGTAGGATTGGGAGTTCACATGACATGTAGTCACCCGGATTGCGACGTGCACTGCAGTCACCGGGCTGTGATGTAACATAAACCGCCACCTTGATTGACTTTTCGACAATTAGGGATATAATGTACTCAAATATGGTAACTGTTTACAGGGGCATGTGCGCTGTATGCCCGGGCCTAGGATAAAGCAGGAACGGCAAAGACACATGCTTCCGATGTATTGGCAAAGGGTTATCCTGATCGTGAACCGGCTTGGGCCGTCACTGCCATCTAGGCTGGTGATCGGAGTTGAACACACCGGAGACGTCAGTATTGACTGTTGGCAGGCGGAATTAACCGCCGTGTTTGCGCAGGTGGCGAGTTCTGGGGACGGCATTTTAGGGCAAATGAGGTTGTTTGCTGCCTAGACGTAGGCTACCAGATAAGTTCAGGTGGATGTAAGCAACAGTAGATCATAATTGTGGACATGCTCTAAGCCGGTATAAGGTGGCACAAGCTGCCATAGGCCGGCATGAGGCAATCAACAAACAAACACACGTTCGAAGGGGCAGCAATACAGCCATGAAATCACGTCATAAGGCAAGGTTCAACTTCTCGGGATGTTGCGCTTGTTCATGCAAGGCGGAATAAGAACATGAACCGTTTATGACATCTCATGTAATTTTCGCATAGCGAACTACTTAGCGGAGGGTAATTAAGAGTGGCTGTTGATATGCTCAAACTAATCAATGGTGCATTTCAGTTAGAAGCATCAGATATTCACCTGGTTACCGGTGCCCCGCCTACTTTCCGCGTGGCTGGCTACCTTATTCCTACTGATTTTGCTGTTATGACTCCTGATGGTGTAAGAAGTTGTATAGAGTTTCTTGCTGGCTGTTCATCCCATGAAGTATCTGATTTAAACCAGGTTCAAAAACAGGCTAATGCCGTTGATTTCAGCTGTGAGATTGAAAACGTTGGCAGGATGCGCGTTCACGTATTCCGTGAAAAGGGCAATTTTGGCGTTAACGTGCGGCTGATTTCAAGCAGTATTCCCACTGTCAGCCGGCTCGGGCTCCCCCAGGTCCTTATAGATATTTGCAGCCGGCGCGGGCTCACCTTAGTTATATCTATAAGGACCTGGGGGAGCCCGAGCCGGCTGACAGTGGGAATACTGCTTGAAATCAGCCGCACGTTAACGCCAAAATTGCCCTTTTCACGGAATAC
>DUTL01000179.1 GCA_012842105.1 Candidatus Fermentithermobacillaceae bacterium
AGCTTCATTTGAGAACGGGGTGTTGACAGTAACATTGCCTAAGACCGGGCCATCAAGGCGGGGGCGCAATATTCAGATTACGTAGAAGCATAGGATTTAAGCTGTTGAATGCTGCGTAGCGTCACCTGCACCTGGAATTCAGCGAGAATTCAGAACACAAGAACAAGCTCTGTAACGGGAGTATGGCCGCCGGCAATAAACCGGCGGCCTCCCCCTGTTTCGTGCTTTACCAGTGGAAGATACCCGGTTGTTTTACTAACGCAACCTGCCTCGAATCCGGGAAAGCACAAAATACACTGAAGGAGAACTTCGGAGCAGCCGGACCTGGAACCTTCTTCTTGCAGCAAAATTGGCATCAAAAACCGGGGAGAACATGTTGAGTGCCTCCATATAATTAGCACGGTTATTTACAAGCCTTATGTAGTCACGCCATGGGTAACCATCAGCAGCGAGAGAACCAAACACACCGGCGAGGGAAACAGGAATCATGTAAGTCTGCAAACACTCTATTACCCGTTTTTCCATATCGT
Organism: Candidatus Fermentithermobacillaceae bacterium; assembly: GCA_012842105.1. Lineage (GTDB taxonomy): Bacteria > Bacillota > Sulfobacillia > Fermentithermobacillales > Fermentithermobacillaceae > DTU015. The sequence continues at coordinate 531 of DUTL01000179.1, forward strand.
ACTCAGAACTGTGCTGCTCGCCTAGACCAACACGGGCCTGGCGTTGCTCTTGGCTCTGAACGTGCCCGGCAAAATGATCAAGCAGAGCAAACAATACATCCATGCCTTGTAGCCGCTTGAGAAAGTCACCTGTACGAGTGGCTGATCCAGGCATTTGCACGTAGAAAGACAGGCTTTGGTTCACACAAGACACTCTGCCGGCGTAGAACAGGGCTTTAAACTCAAATTCAATGTCCTGTGCCATGGTCCGTCCTGCTATAAATCGAATATCATAGCGTGTTAGATGATCCTTAAGGTACATGACGCTGCCCGTCCAAACCGAGATTCTTTCAGTGAACACTTCAATAAGCGCCTCAGGCCCTGACACTGTGTCTTGCTGCAAATAAACATGTCGCTCTGTATATGGACGAAGCAGTTCCCCGTCGTGAGATACATAATCATATCCGCAAAACACAACGCTGGCTTGTGTTGTAACCGCTCTATGAGTTAATTCTGCCAGGCAATTTTCATGTAAATAATCATCTGAATCCAAGAACATTACGTATTTGCCCTTGGCAACTTTCAAGCCACTGTTTCTGGCTACACTTACCCCTTGGTTTGATTGGGATAACACATGGTATGGAAGCCCCGATTGGGAAAGAACAGCTTCGGCTACGGCAGCGGTCCTGTCTTTGGACCCGTCATTGACCACAATAACTTCGAAATTACGTAGACTTTGGCGGCAAAGGGATTCAAGGCATGACCCCACGTGTTCTTCTGCGTTATACGCAGGCACTATAACAGACATTAAGTATGGAATATCAGTGGAGAGGCTCATTCATTCTCAAACCTCCGGGCGCTGATACAGGTTGCTGATGCAGCTTCCATTGGTGCAACTTATCTTGATTTGAGTTTTCCTGAGGCAACGCTGAATACAGGCAAAATAATCATTACTACCATACCAGAACTCCCCAAGAGAGGCTACTTGCTCTCAAGAATAAAATGCCAAGCAACACACTTGAGTCCTTCAATACTGCAATAGCAAATCAGTACCGGTGGGAAGAAGTTCATGACAATTTCGCGAACTCTACTTTAGATGTTCGCCAAACCACCTCAGAATGTGCCTGAGCCTCTCCCGCCTGTTCCAGGGCTTGCCCGACCTTGACAGCTCGTGGTTCTCACCGGCGAACCTGGCAAACTCTACTGTTTTGCCTAGACGCTTAAGCGCAATGTACCACTGCTCTGCCTGTTCCATTGGGCAGCGATAGTCCTGCTCAGCATGGATTATGAGAATGGGCGTGTTCACATTGGGAGCGTACCTTATAGGTGACCTTTCCATAAGGAACCCTTCACTGTCCCATAGATCTCTCATTCCCATGCCCTTTCTGTTTCCGTAAAAGCCGATATCACTTGTACCGTATTTAGTGTACCAGTTGCTGATGCTCCTTTGAGTGACAGCAGCGTGGAACCTGTCTGTGTGGCCCACAATCCAGTTGGTCATAAAACCGCCATAGCTTCCGCCGGTTACGCCGACCTTGCCGGAATCGGCCCATTCCACTGTATCCATGTAGTTTCGCAGGGCCATAATGTCCTGATAATCCATCCCGCCCTGGTCTGCAATAACCTGCTGGGCAAACCATTCGCCGTACCCAAGGCTTCCCCTGGGATTGCAGTAGAAAACGCCGTATCCGTTTGACGCAAGCACTTGGAACTCGTGGAAGAAAGCCAATCCATACGTGACTGCCGGCCCTCCGTGGATCTCAACAACTACCGGATATTTCTTGCCGGGTTCGAAGTTAATTGGCTTCATCAACCAGCCTTCAAGTTCTACGCCATCTGAGGCTGTAAAGAGGAAGTACTCCGGTTGAGAAAGCTGCAGTTCCGACAGAACTTCTTCATTGACTGAAGTGAGCCGGCAGCACCGGTTGAACGTGTGTTTCCTTGGAACCACCCGGTACTGCCAATGAGTAACCTGGGCCTCTGCAGGCGGTAATGTAATGATTTCATTGGAAATGCCGAGCGCCACG